>JAYTOR010000105.1:0-1868 GCA_043747685.1 Actinomycetota bacterium | reverse complement strand
TGATGGACGGCGAGACAATGGTCGCCCAACTACACGACTGGGAAGCAGACGAGCACGCCCACATCGGTGATCAGGCGATCCCGTCTCGCGGCAACGGCGTCCTGCTGTGGTTCGCCACGGACGACTTCGAGGCGACGATGAGTCGGGTGACCGAACATGCAGCCGAGGTCCTCGAAGGACCGTTCCTCAACCCGAACTCCAGCTGCAACGAGGTGTGGATGCGCGGTCCGGAAGGCTACGTGGTCGTCGTCGCCGGTCCTCCGACCGGGTGCTGACGTCGAACTGTTCGGCCTCCGTCGCCCTCGACCCAGGCAACTGCGTCTGCGACCTAACCCAGCGGACGACCCCGTCAGACGATTTCGACGATGCGGCCGTCGAAGTTGCGGATCTTGCCGGGACCACCTTCGCGACTGCTGGCCGGTGCCGCTGACAGGTCGACCTCGACCCACGTGCCGTCGTGGAGGCGAACGTTCCTGAGGGTCCCGGCCCGACCTGGTGTCACCGAGGCAACGGCGACGATATCGCCGAAGCGCGGACCGGTGACCGTGCCGCGCACACCCTTACCGGCGCGGCCCTGGACGGGGAACTCCGAGCACGGCACGCGCTTGGCGCCGCCTTTGCCTTGCGCGATCAACAGCGTGTCGGCGTCGGCGGCCAGCACCGCGCCGACGACGTCGTCGCCGGCACCGAGCTTGATGCCGCGGACGCCGGCAGCCTGACGACCCATCGGCCGGACATCGGTCGGGGCGAAGCGGATCGTCTGGCCGAGGCGGGTGACGAGCATGTACGGCCCGCCGGCTGCAGCCTCGGACGGCTCGGCGTCCAGCATGGTCTGCTGACCCGTCAAATCGGGGGTCGGTGCGGTCTCGACCCATGGCAGTGCGGCGATCAGGCGCTCGCCGCCGTCGAGTTTGATGACGGAGATGCCGCCCTTCCGATCGCCGTTGGCGAGGTCTTCTCCACCGATCCGCTTGATCGTTCCGGACGAAGTCACGAAGAGCAGTTCCGTCGGGAACGTACCTGACGCAGCTGACGAAATCGCGAACGGGGTGGATGCGACGGCCGGGATCGAGCCGGAGGTTTCCGGTTCGTTCGCGGGCGGTGTCGTACCCCACAGCACGACACGCTCGCCGGAGGCGAGACCCGTCAGCACGTTCGGCAACGCCGTCGCCTTGCCCTCTGGGATGCTGACGCCGAGCAGGCGGTGCAATTGGCCGCGATCGGTGAGCGCGACGAACTGTCCTGCGGTCGAACCGGCGAGGCGGTGCAACACCATCGGTCCGTCCGTCTTCGCCTTGGCCCTCGGCCCGCTGCGCAGCGCCTGGATGTAACCGTCGGCGGTCACGACGACCTCGAGCGGCTGGTCCAGGACGGCGGCAACCGGCTGCGGCAACGCTGCAGTTGTCAGCATCGTGCGCCGGGCCATCAGCGGATCGTCCGGCTTGAACAGTGTCATCGCGCATTCTTCGAGTTCGACGCCGACCTGTCGGCGCAGCCGCGCAGCGGACGAAATCAGGCGTTCGAGTCGCGCCAGCTCGGTCTGGAGTGCAGTCTGCTCACGCTCGAGTTCGACCCGAGCGAGCCGCGTCAGGCGCCGCAGGGTCAGGTCGAGGACGTAGTTCGCCTGCAGTTCGTCCAACCCGAACCTCGCCATCAGGCCGATACGCGCTTCGGCGACGTCGTCAGCTGCGCGGATGATGGCGATGGCCGCGTCGATGTCGAGCAGTGCCAGCAGCAGTCCGGACAGCAGGTGGAGCCGTTCGTTGATCGCTTCGATGCGTCGCCGCGACCGTTTGTCGATGCAGGCGATTCGATGCTGCACCCACGCTTCGAGCATCGTCCGCAGGTTGTAGAGCTGTGGATTGCCG
>JAYTOR010000104.1:0-5591 GCA_043747685.1 Actinomycetota bacterium | reverse complement strand
CCTGGTGCTGTCGAGCAGGTAGTAGATGACGACTCTGGTCGAGGCCGAAGCGGTCCGGTCGAGCCAGCTGAACCGTACGACGAAGGATGCCGGCTGCGCGCAGTCGCTCCAGCCGGCGGCCGACGCATCCGTCGTCACGCCGAGCGTCGAGTCTCGAACCGCGGTCGTCGGATCCGTCGCACCAGCCGACTGTGCGTCGCGGATCAGGAACGCAGAGATCAGCCCGGCGTCGGTCGAGTCACCGACTTGATCGGTCGTCGCTCTGGCGACGCTGAGCGAGGTGACGATTGCGGCTGCGACGACTCCGGTGATCATTGTCGCGAGGACGATGGCAAAGATCACCTCGATGAGCGTGAATCCCTGGTCGGCGTGCCCTGCACCAGTCCGGGCGCGCTTCGACGATCGGACCGTCACCGGTTCACACTCCACGATTGGACATACGTCTTCGTCACAGCGCCCGCTGCAGCCTGTTGGAAGTCGACCGTCGCCCGAACGATCACCTTGGTGGGGTCGCAGGCTGCGCCGGTGCTCTCACATGCGGAGAAGACGACATTGCGTTGAGCGGCGACCGTTCCGTCCGAACTCGAGGCGGCCGCCGACGTTCCGCGATCACCACTCTGCACGACGCCGCAGGCGTTGATCCAGTCCACTCTGATGGCGAAGCCGTTCAGCGACGAATCGACGATGAACCCGTTTGCCGAGAGGCACGTCAGCCCGCGCACCTGAGAGATGGCTTGTTCGATTGCGCCGTCTGCTGCGTACTGGCGGTTGCGCAGTGTTTGCAACGTAGTGCGATTGTTCAGCCCCGACGTCGCCAGCGCCAGCAGGCCGGCACTGATCAAGCCGACCATCATCACGAAGCCGATCGCCAGGATCAATGACGCGCCTGAATCCGACTGGCGATGCTGCCGTGATGACGCGTTCACGGAGTGTTGACCTTGATCTGCATCGTCGATTGCAGTCCGAGCGGGCCGGTGACCTTGAGCGTCAGCAGTTGCGGTGTGGCGACGGGAGGACAGGTGCCGACGGCGACGACCCCGCCGGAGCCGATCGTCCCGACGACGCTCATCGTCGTTGAAAACCCGGTCGGGAGCAGCGTGGGGTAGACGACGGTGTAGGTACCTCCGGCGACGCAGGTCTGTGCAGCGGCTTTCGTCGCCTCTGCGTAGTTGCGTATCACGACATCGCCCTGCACGCTGTTGCGTTGGGCGATGCCGGCGTTGCCGGCGGTGGCGAGACTGGCGAACAGTGCCGAGAAGGTCAGACCGACGATCACGATCGTGAACAGCACCTCGATCAGCGTCTCACCGACATCTCGTCTCGACCGGTTTGTAGTCACGGGCGGCACGTGAAGGTCGGAGCGCCTCCGGAGACCAGCGCCATCGTCAGGTACCGACTGCTGCCCGACGATAGCTGCATGTAGGCCTGAGCCGCCCGCGCCGGCGGCGGCACGGTCGCAACGACGTTGGCAGAAAGCAACAGCGCCGTCGGGATGGCAGCTGTGTCTGTGCCGGCCGTGACCCCTGTCCGATCAGTCGTCAGCTCCTTGAAGTTGATCGGATAGGTATTGGCGTTGGTGGCGAAATAGATGTGGGTCGCAATGCTCGCGGCATCGGCCGAGAGATCGCACGCCGACTTCCGCCCAGTGGTGACGGAGCGGTCGAGGCTGACGACGGCGACCGACCACAGAACGCCGATCGGAACGATCGACATCACGATGCGAAAGGGGGTGAGACCGCTATTTCGAAATCGAACGGCAGCGTCATCGCCGTTGTTCGTCGGATTGTCGTGTGGCTCCATTGCTTCCTCTTGTCGGTGCCGGCGGTACCGTTCAACTCGAGCAGACAAAGGTCGGTGCTGCGCTCCCGACACCCGGTGTCAATGTCAGATACCAACTCGTACCAGCCGCTGCCTCTTGGCCGATCGGCGTGTTGACGGGACCAGGCGCCGTACTCAGCGCCGTGTTGACGGTGACATTGCTGGGAAACGCCAATTGACCGCCAGACACCATCGCCGAGAAAAGGGTCGGGTAGACAGCGTTGCCGGCGAAGTAGACGGCAGACGCAGCCTTTGCGGCGTCTGCTGACGCCTGACAGGCCGATGTCGAACCCTTGCTCACGAGGTTGCTGATACCAACGACGGCGACCGCCGACAGGATGCCGACCAACACGATGGCGATGAGGATTTCGATCAGCGTAAACCCATCGTCCCGCTGTCCACCAGCGCCCCGGCCGGTGCCAGACGGGTTGTCAGATCTGTTCATTGCTCTCTCCTGTCGGTACAGCGAACGATGCTGCGTACCTACGTTCGCTCCTCGCGTTTCCTCAAATGACCGGTCCGCTCGGGATGCGAAGGCACCCCGAGCGGACAGTTCGTTCAACTCAGCTGCAGGCGAACACCGGCGGCGTTGTCGCTGTTCCGGCCGTTGTCATCGTCAGATACCAACTGGCACCCGTCGTCTGCATGCCGACAACTGCGGCCGGAGGCGTCGGCCCGGTGGTGGCGGTGCCGTTGGTACCCACGCCGGCCGGAAGCGTCAGACCGTTTGCCGCCAAAAGTGCGAGCGTGGCCGGATATCCGCCGGTCGATGTGAAATACACGGCTGATGCCGCAGTCGCGGCGTCCTTCGATGTACCGCATGCAGACGAGGTTCCCTTGCTGACCAGGTTGCTGATACCGACGACGGCTACTGCCGACAGGATGCCGACGAGGACAATCGCTATCAGAATTTCGATCAGCGTGAATCCGTCATCCTGCTTTCGGTGAATTCCCGCTGTGCTGATCGTGGTTGGGCTGGCACATATGTTCATTGCTTCCTCATTTCTTGGTTGTGCCGTGAATGCTCGGCAGATCGTTTGTTGTTCATCGCTGACTCGCTCCGGCGCTGCATGAGGTCCGGCATAGATGGCGGCGTCAAACTCAGGAGCAGGTAAACACCGGAGTTGCGGTGGCAGTTCCAATGGTCATCGTCAGCGTCCATGAGCCGTTCTTCACCGCGAGGTTGCCCGAGGCAATCGCTGTGCCGGCTGCGTTCGTCGTTCCGGCCGGCAGCGTCAGCGGGGCTGTGCCAGCGGGGGTCGTCAACACGAAGAAGTCCGCCGGGTAGGTGTTGGCGTTGGTGAAGTACACGGCCGAAGCCGCTCTCGCTGCATCGGCCGACGTCCCGCATGCTGACGAGGTTCCCTTGCTCACGAGATTGCTAATACCGACGACGGCGACTGCCGACAGGATGCCGACGAGGACGATGGCGATCAGGATTTCGATCAGCGTGAATCCTTCGTCACGCTTCTGGCGTATGCCGCCGGGGCTGATGGTGGTTGGGCTGGCACATAGGTTCATGGTTTCCTCATTGTTGATTCGTGCCGTGAATGTGCGGCATCCTGTGGTTCTCTTCGATCGCCAACGAGCGCGCTCATTTGACTTGGCCGAAGATGCTGTACATCGCCGAGATCTGGGCGACGGCGATGAAGCCGACGATCAGGCCGACGAAAAGGATGATGATCGGTTCGAAGAGTTGGGTGGCCTTCTTCATCGAGAAGCTGACCTCGCGTTCGTAGTAGGACGCTGCCTTGCTCAATTGGCTGCCGAGCAGTCCGGTTCGCTCGCCGACCTGGATCATCTGGCGGGCTGCGACCGGAAACAGCCCGGTCGCTGCCATCGGCTCATACAACCCGCCGCCGCGAACCAGCGTGTCGCGCACGTCAGCCATCGCTTTTTGGTAGAGCGTGTTGTTCGTGCTGTCGGCCGACAGTCCGATCGCCAGCGGAAGCGGCACGCCGGCGGTCGAGAGGCTGGACAGCACACGGCAGAATCGTTCGAGCGAGATGAGCGAAAACAGATTGCCGATCACTGGCATCTTCATCGCCACTATGTCTCGTCGGCCCTTGCCGCGATCACCACCGATGATCAACCCGAGCAGTGCGACGAATCCGAGGATTCCGCCGACCACGTACATCCAGGAGCTCTGCATGAAGGACGTGAAACCCATCAGCATCCGCGTCGGCAAGGGAAGATTCGCCCCGAGACTCGCATACAGGCCGGTGAACTTCGGCAGTACGAAGACCGACATCACGATCATCGCGACGATGGCAACGAACAGAACGATGACCGGATAGGTCAAGGCGCTCTTCACCTGGCGCCTCGACTGGATGTCGCGCTCGAGATACGTTGCCAATTGGGCGAGCACCTGATCCAGATTTCCGGTGTATTCGGCGGCTCCGAGCATCGCTCGGTAGAACTGCGGAAAGATCTCAGAGTGCACGTTCAAGGCTTCGACAAAGCTGGTGCCACGGTGGATCGAGGCCCCGATGTCGTCGACGATCTTGTGCATCACCTTCGAATCGGTTTGCTCGGCGACGATCTCGAGTGCCTCCAACACCGGAATGCCCGCCTCAAGAAACGAGGAGAGCTGCCGTGAAAATGCCAGCACATCGGCGGGCTTGACGGTCTTTCCAATGCTGAAGAGTGGCTTCTTCGCCTTCTTCTCGTGGTCTACTTCCTGCGATGCCGTCGCCTGTGCGAGCGACTTGGCGGCGGCGTGACGATCCTTTCGGGACAGCTTCGGTTCGTGCCGGGATGCTTCGTCGGGGTCGTCGTCCGGTGCACGACCCGAGCGCTTTCCATCGGCGACAGCGGAGGTCACAGTGAGACGAAAGTGCGCGAATAGACCCCGAAATGAGTTTGCATCTTCACCCCGCCCTTCCACGATTCAATTGCCTGTCCGCAATTCAAACGTTCGTCAGACACCGAAAGTAGGCGCATTTGCACTATTGGCGACATGCGTTCTGACTACGAGGTATTTCGGTGCGATCATGATGTGGTGATTTCCCTGATGAACAGTCGTCGTTCGTGAGCAGGCGTACGAGGGCCGAAGAAGCCACCAAGAAGCTCGTGTCGATCGCCAGAGTCACGCCGATCGTTCCTGTCGAAACGCGCGCCCGACTCGGGGACGTGTTGCTGTCTGAACACCGTTTGCTCCCGGAGCAACTCGCCGGCGCGCTGAACCTGCAGGTGGAATCCGGTCGGCAGTTGGGCGCGATCCTGGTCGAGCAGGGCATGCTCGATGCTCGGGCGCTGACGGCGGCCCTTGCGACCCAGTTCGGATTGCCGACGGTCGATCTCCGTGTGGTTCGTCCGAGCGCCGAGGCAATGAACAGCGTCAACGAAGATGTCGCCCGTCGACTCGGCATCGTGCCGATGCGGTTGACGAACGGCGTCCTCGACGTTGCGATCGCCAACGGCTCGAATCCTGCCGTCCGCGAGGCGCTTGCGGCGCTGGACGTCAAGGAGGTCAACGTCTTTCTCGCCCCAGCCGACGACGTAGCGACGTCGCTCAACACCTACTACCGCGTGCTGACCGACACCGATCGGAGCGTCAAACAGTTCTGGGAGACGGCTGCGGCGAAACGGGAAATCGCCGCCGTGATCGGCGCAACCGATGATGCCCCGATCATTCAACTCGTCAACAAGATCATCACCCAGGCGCTGCGTGATCGTGCTTCGGACATCCACGTCGAGCCGACCGAAGGCAGAATCCGTATCCGTTACCGCATCGACGGCGCCCTTCGGGAGGTGCTCAGCCTTCCGGATAC
>JAYTOR010000103.1:0-2975 GCA_043747685.1 Actinomycetota bacterium | reverse complement strand
CGCCGTCACATGGATGCGCTGTCGTCGGAGGCGCGCCGCGATGTCATCGGCAGGCTGCAGTCGAACGAGTGGCCCGCTGCGCAACAACTGCAGACGCGGGGAATCGCCGGACAACCAGGTGTGGGTGGCAGAATGAACGCCGAGGCTCACGAGCCGGCAGCACCTGGTGTCTCTGACGACGTCACAGAGGCCGTGCCCGGCACGCCGGACCAGCAGCGCAACGGTGAAGGCACGGAGGCCAAAGGGTGACAAAAGGGTGATTCGCTCTGGCTCGTGACCTTGCTATCGACTTGGGTACCGCAAACACCTTGGTGTACATGAAGGGCCGCGGCATCGTGCTCAACGAGCCGTCTGTCATCGCCCTCAACCGCCAGACCGGTGATGTGTTGGCGACGGGTCGCGAGGCCTGGCAGATGATCGGCCGTACGCCAGGCTACATCGTTGCCGTTCGTCCGCTCCGTGGAGGGGCGATCACCGACTTCGACATCACCGAACGGATGATCCGTCTGCTGTTGCAGCGTGTCGGTGTCACCCGGTTCAACCGTCCGAAGGTCGTCATCTGCGTCCCGTCGGCGATCACCGAAGTCGAACGTCGCGCCGTCACGGACGCAGCCCGTCGTGCCGGGGCCGCCGACGCCCAGTTGATCGAGCAGCCGATGGCCGCAGCGATCGGCGCTGACCTGCCGATCGACGAGCCGGTCGGCAATATGGTCATCGACGTCGGCGGCGGCACGAGCGAAACGGCGGTGATCTCACTCGGCGGCATCGTCGCCCTCGAGGCCGTTCGAGTCGGCAGTTTCGATATCGACGCCGCCATCCAGAACTACGTCAGGCGCGAACACGGCATCGCCATCGGTGAACGCACCGCAGAGGAGATCAAGGTGGCGATCGGTTCTGCCGATCCCACCGACGAGGAAACACAGGCCGAGGTCCGTGGACGCGACCTGATGAGCGGATTGCCGAAGGTCGTCACGCTGACGCCGGAGGAAATCCGTACGGCGATCGAAGACGTCGTTGCGGCGATTGTCCAGTCGGTCATCCGCTGCCTGTCCAAAGCGCCCGCCGAACTGGCGCAGGACTTCTTGATCCGCGGCATGTTCCTCTGCGGCGGCGGCGGGATGCTCCGGGGATTGAAGGAGCGGATCGAACGCGAGACGCAGGTGCCGGTGCACATGTCACCGATGCCGCTCGAGGCGGTCGTGCTCGGCGCCGGTCACTGCATCGAGCACTACGAAGCACTGAAGAGCATGTTCATGGGGGCCAGGCGGTAGGTCGATTTCTCTCGCCTGCTCGCTCGTTCGCTCGCACGTTCCCCGCGCCGGTGTGGACGTGTACCGTTCGCCGGATGACTGCTTCTTTTGACGAGCCTGCTGTTGTTGCTGCTGGGTTGGCGGCGATCCGTGAGCAGATGCAGGTGCCGGGTTCCTTCCCGGCGGAGGTCGAGGAGGCTGCGGCACAGGCGGCAGCCACGACCCTCTCCACGCAGACCGATCCGCCACGCACCGACATGACCGACGTCGACTTCGTCACGCTCGATCCAGCGACGTCGACCGACCTCGACCAGGCGTTCTGGATCGATACCGAGGGCGACGTGCTCGTCCTTCGCTATGCGATCGCCGATGTGCCGGCCTTTGTCGTGTCCGGCGGGGTGATCGAAGCGGAGGCGTGGCGCCGCGGCGAGACGATCTACCTGCCGGACGCCAAGGCCGGTGTCTACCCGTCCTCGTTGTCCGAGGCTGCCGCCAGCCTGTTGCCAGACGGCAAGCGACCGGCCATCGTCGTGAGCGTCACGCTCGACCGCGAAGGACAGGCGACGTTGCGGTCGGTCGATCGGGCGATCATCGCCAGCCGGGCGAAACTCGCCTACGAAACGGCGACGTCGTCGATCCTGCCTCCAGGATTCGACGAGTTCTCCAAGCGGGTCACCAACGCCGAGGACCGACGCGGTGCCAGCCGTGTACAGTTCCCAGAGCAGGACGTGATTGCCGACCCGGATCGTCCCGGCTGCTACCGCTTGCAGCTCCGGACGGCACTGCCGATCGAAGACTCCAATGCGGCGATGTCGCTTGCTGCAAACCTGGCGGTCGCCGAGGCGATGCTCAAGGCCGGCACCGGGCTGTTCCGGGTGATGGACGCACCAGACGACAAGGACGTGCAGGGACTGCATCACATCGCCAACGCCCTCGGCATTTTGTGGCCGGCAACGGAACCGCTGCTCGACCTGCAGCGACGCCTCGATCCGGCAAAGCCGCACCATCAGGCGATGCTGCTGGCGATCCGTCGGGCCGGTGGCGGGGCGAGCTACGAACCGTTGACACCCGGCATCGTTCCGTGGCATGCAGCGATGGCTGCCACCTACGCCCACACGACGGCGCCCCTGCGCCGCCTCGCCGACCGCTATGTGCTGGAGGCCGCGTTGGCGATCTCCGCCGCCCGGCCGGTTCCGGCATCGGTGACGACCGCCTTCTCGAAACTGCATGACGTGATGGAGGCGTCGGAACAGAAGGCCTCGAAGGTCGATCACGCGGTGATCGAACTCCTCGAAGCAGTCACGCTGGCGTCGCACGTCGGCGAACAGTTCCGCGCCGTCGTCATCGACAACGACCATTACGGAGCAAAGATCCAATTGCTCGACGAGCCGGTGATCGCCAAGGTCGACGCCGACCACCTGGACCCCGGCGCGCAGATCGACGTCACCCTCGTCTCTGCAGATCCTGTCGCCAGACGCACGACATTCGAATTCACGAAGCGGCACCCGTAGTCCATCGGCGCCCAATCCACGGCTCGCCGAAGCGATGGGTCACTTTGTGGACGCCATGACGCAGAAGTGCACCAGCGCTCGGGGCCACCGTGAGCGATGGGGCACTTTGTGGAGGCGCTTTGACGCAGACGTGCACCAACCCTTTCGAGCGGGCGGGGCGGCGTGCCGTCAGCCGTCAGGCTCCAGATGTCGCCTGAGCAGTAGTCGCGGTAGA
>JAYTOR010000102.1:0-18618 GCA_043747685.1 Actinomycetota bacterium | reverse complement strand
GGTGCCACAGGTCTTGAGGACGGCGTCATCGGCCTGCCCGGTCCCACATGCGAACCCATTGTAAGTAGTTCACCACGTCGGCACCCAACGGTTGTGCATCGGCGTCACCGTACTGCGTCTGCAGCCGGAATCCGAGGTAGTCGGCTGGTGGAATCGGCAGAAATGGAGGGCGGCGCCACCAACCGTCCGGTGCCATCCTGCTCAACTGGCGGACAGCGGTGAGCCACAGAGTCCGCCGAACGGCGACGGCGGCAGCCGCCCGCACCAAACTGGAGATCTTCATCGAGAGTGCATCCGCATTCAGCGAGGCTCTTTGGGGAGTCCGAGCACCATTTCGCCGATGATGTTCCGTTGGATCTCCGAGCTGCCGGCATAGATCGTCCCGGCACGGGCGTTGAGGAACGTGCCCTCCCACGAGGCGGACGAGTTCGGAGCGCCCATGTCGTCCGTCGAGAAGGCGGACGAAGGTGGCCTGCCGGTGGGCGTCATCGCCTCTGCTCCGAGGATGTCGAGCGACAGTTCGGTGACGACCTTGTGGTATTCGCTCCAGAAGAGCTTGAAGATGCCGCCTTCCGGACCAGGATGCTTGCCGGCGAGGAAGCCGGTCAGCGTGCGCATCCCGAGGAACCGCATGCACTGGACCTTCGAGTAGCAGCCAGCGAGGCGTTGGCGGATCACCGGATCCTGGTCGAGCCCGCGCGCTCGCGCAAGATCGATGAGCCGGTCGAGTTCTGCGCGGAAACGCACCGGCGTCGTCGCCGCAGCCTCACCTCGTTCGAAGCCCAGCAGCGTCATGGCGACGGCCCAACCGTTGTTCAGTCCTCCGACGATGTTGTCCCTGGGGACGATCGCGTCGGTGTAGAAGACCTCGTTGAATTCGCTCTCGCCGGAGATCATCTTGATCGGGCGGACCTCGATCCCTGGCTGGCGCATATCGACGAGCATGAAGGAGATGCCTTTGTGCTTCGGAGCATCGGGATTGGTGCGGGCGAGGGTGAAGATGTGATCGGCGAGATGGCCCGCCGACGTCCAGATCTTCTGCCCGTTGAGGATCCACTGATCGCCGTCGAGCGTCGCCTTCAGTGCCAGGCTGCCGAGATCGGAACCGGCGTTCGGCTCGCTGTAGCCCTGGCACCACGTGTCCTCGCCGGAGAGGATCCTCGGGATGTAGTGCTGCTTCTGTTCCTCGGATCCCCACTGCAACAGCGTGTTGCCGAGCATGCCGATGTTGAACTGGTCGTTCGGTCCACCCGAGGGCACCCCGGCCTTGACGAACTCCTCGGCAAGGATGACCTGCTCGAGCGCCGACAGTCCTCCGCCGCCGTATGCAGCCGGCCAACCCGGAGCGATATATCCCGCATGGTAGAGGGTGATGCGCCACTGCTTGACGAACTCGGTCAAAGCCTCGCCTTCGAGCCCGCCGACACCCTTCCAGTTCGTCGGGAGGTGCTCGGCGAGGAACGCCTGGACCTTCTCGCGATAGGCCTCTGCTTCTGCGGTGTACGTCGGCTGCATCGGCGAAGGTTACCCGGCGGTAGGTCGACGCACAGGGCGGAGCGTCAACGCAGCTTAGGATCATCGAAATCGAGCCAAAGAACCGATGCAAACATCCTGAACCTCTCGGCTGTCTGAAGCTCCGAGTGGCCGATGTTGGGTCTACCCTATTATCTCGTGACTGTCACACAACTGCCTCAGCACGAACGGACCTTCGCCGAACTGTTCGATGCGATCGTCTCGAACATCAGCAGTGTCATCCACGGCAAGCCGGAGGCTGTCTCGAGAGCGGTGATGTGCCTGCTCGCCGAGGGTCATCTGCTCGTCGAGGACGTGCCCGGTGTCGGCAAGACGAGCCTCGCAAAGGCGCTGGCGGCTTCGATCGAGTGCTCGTACAAGCGCGTGCAGTTCACGCCGGACCTGTTGCCGACGGACCTCGTCGGGATCAGCATCTGGCAGCGCGACCAGGGCACGTTCCAGTTCCAGCCGGGACCGTTGTTCGCCAACGTCGTCCTCGCCGACGAGATCAACCGTGCCTCGCCGAAGACGCAGTCAGCACTGCTCGAAGCGATGGAGGAGCGACAGGTGTCTGCGGACGGGCGTACCCACATGCTCCCACTGCCATTCATGGTGATCGCCACGCAGAACCCGATCGAGCAGGAAGGCACCTACCGCCTGCCGGAGAGCCAGATGGACCGCTTTCTGATGCGCATCTCGCTCGGCTATCCGGACCGCGCCTCCGAACTGGCGATTCTCGACAACTTCGGGGCACAGGACACGCTGCTGCACGTCCGACCGGTCGTGACGACCGCCGAGATCATCGCCATGGTGGCAACGGTCCGCGAGGTCCATCTCGCCGATCCGCTCAAGGGCTACATCGTCGATATCGCCGAGATGAGCAGGCGCCACCCGGGACTCAACCTCGGCCTCTCACCGCGCGCAACCCTGCAATTGTCGAGAGCGACTCGAGCCTTCGCTGCCTCACGGGGCCGGCTGTATGCCACGCCTGACGACGTCAAGTCGATCGCCGAGGACGTGCTCGCTCACCGCCTGCTCATCCGCCAGACGTCTGGATCCTCTTCGACCACCGATCGGAGCGCGGTGAACGACATTCTCAGTAGCGTCCCGGTGCCGATCGCCCCGGCTCGGCGGGCCTGACATGCCCACCCGCCAGGGCTGGCTCGTGCTCGCTGGCGGTGTGGCGACGCTGATCGTCGGGCGACTGTTCGGCGTCAGGGAACTGTTCGCCCTCGGCATTGGAATGATCGCCATCGCCCTGATGGCGTGGGCACTCGTCCGGCTTCGCCCTGTCCGGCTGCGTGTCGCCCGCAGGGTCAATCCGTCACGGGTGTACGCCGGCGAGCCCGCACGGGTCGAGATCGCCGCGCTCAACAAGGCGAAGATCCGCACGCCGATCATGCAGCTACGCGACCCGGTGAGTACGACGGGTGGCGCCAGAGTCGACGTTGCACCTTTTCGTGGTGGGACTCGGGCCTACGCCGCGTACCGTCTACCGACGGCCAAACGGGGCCTGCTGTTCATCGGCCCGCTCCGCCTGACACGGACCGATCCCTTGGGCCTGGCGAAGCGCAGCCTCGACGCTGCCCCGCTGACGAGCGTGATGGTCCTGCCTCAGTGGCACCGGGTCGGGCTGCCCGGCGGCGGCCGCAATGTCGGCGCACTCTCGAGCCATCTGCGTATTCGCGCACTCGGCCGCGAAGGTGACGAGTTCCGCGGGCTTCGTGACTACGCGCCAGGCGACGACCTCCGCAAGATCCATTGGCGGGCATCGGCGCGGAGCGACGAATTGAAGGTGCGCGACATGGACACCACTGGCTCCAGAGCGCTGACCGTCGTGCTCGACCTCGACCCCACGACCTACACGCCAGACGCCTTCGAACGAGCCGTCACGGCAGCGGCCTCGATCCTCGTGAGCGCCAGCGAACTCCATCGTTCCGTTCGATTCGAGACGAGCGCCGGGCCGCAGTCCGGGATGCGCGATGCATCCGTCGACGCAATCCTGGAACACCTGGCGGTCATCCAACCAACGACCGACGGATCGCTGTCGGACACCTTGCACTCGCTCGGCGCACGAGCATTCGACGGCGTCATCGTCGTCATCTGCGGTGAATACAACGATCAGGTCCGCTCGTCCGTGCGTGCCACCGCCCACGCCGACGCCACGGTCGTCGTCGTCTGCGGCGGCACGGTTCCCGCTTCGACCGCCGGCGTCTTCATCGTCGACGCCACTGTCGACACCGCATTCGTGGCAGCGTGGACGCAGGTCGTTGGTCACCCGGAGCACCGGGTCAACATTCCGGAACCGGTCAGGGCCTGGTCGGCATGATCGCCACCCTCGAACGTTCCCCGGAACGCGAAGCCGACCAGGAGCAACGCTCCCAACGCAAACCGCTCCCGATCAAAGTGACGTCGCTCAGCGTCGTCGCCTCCGTTGCCCTGACCTGCGTGACGTTGGCGATCGCGCTGTCGTTCTGTCGCATCTTTCCGGGATGGGCTTTTGTTCGATCATTGGTCGTTGTCACCCTCGTGATGCATGGCTACGGGCTGTTCAGCCGCTGGAGACGGTGGACGATGCTTCCTGCAGCGCTCGTCGGCCTGGCGGTGCTCGGCGTTGTCGTCGGGTTGCTCTACTACCGCGATTCGCTCGCCGTCTTCCTGCCGACGCGTACCACCTGGGACTTGGTATGGCGCGATCTGTCCGACTCGATGAGTCAGTTCTCCAGCGCGGTCCCACCGGTTCCGGCGAGCGGCGGATTCATCCTTGCCGCAGCTCTCGGAGTCGGGTTCACGGCCCTGTTCTCCGACGTGCTCGCATTCCGCGCCTATGGTCGGGCTGAGGCGATCGTTCCGAGTCTGCTGCTGTTCGTCGTCGGATCGAGTCTCGGATACAGCCGCAACCGCATCGCCGTGACGCTGTTGTGGCTGATGACCGTCGTCATCGCCCTCGCCTTCCTCCGGGCGTTGCACTCCGAATCTTCGCGACCGTGGCTGTCCACCGATCACCGCCACAGTCCTGCCAGGGCCATCGCCGGTGCGATCGTCCCGTTCGCCCTGATCGCCGTACCAGTCGGCCTCTACGCCGGGGCCCATCTGCCAGGCTCGACCTCCAAGGCGATCCTCGATACGCACAAGGCGAACAGTGGCGCAACCGACCTGATCAGCCCACTCGTCTCGGTACGGTCGCGCTTGACGAGCCAGAGCGATGTCGAAATGTTCACGGTCAGGACCGATCATCCCTCCTACCTGCGTCTGACATCACTGTCCAATTTCGACGGCTCGGGCTGGACATCGAGCGGCGATTACGGCAGTGCCGCCAACTTCGACGACGGGAGCGGCGTCACCGGGATTGCTTCGACGTCGACGGTCGTCGTCAACCACCTCGGTTACCGGTGGGTTCCCACACAGTACGAACCGAGGCAGGTCGTGGCGAACGCCGGCGAGTTCAAATACGACAAGGCATCGTCGACGCTGCTGTATTCGCAAGCGAATCTCGTCCAGGGATTGAAGATCCAGGTGGCCTCGGTGCTGCCGAACTATTCGACAGACCAACTTCGCCAAGCTCCGCCAAGCTCCGGTCCCGAGAAAAAGCGGTACCTGCAGCTTCCATCCGACTTCCCGGCGAACTTCGTGCAGTTGGCAACGCAGATCACTGCCGGTGCGACGACGCCATACGACCAGGCGATGGCCCTGCAGAACTACTTCCGCGACAACTTCACGTACAACGTCAACGTCCCAGAAGGCGACAGCGACCGCACGATGCAGGCGTTCCTCAACCAGAAGCAGGGTTTCTGCCAGCAATTCGCCGCAACCTTCGCTGCATTCGCCCGTTCCATCGGCCTGCCGACACGTGTCGCCATCGGTTTCACACCGGGTGATGTCGACGCCGACGGGCTTTACCATGTCAAGGGCAAGCATGCCCATGCGTGGCCGGAAGTCTGGCTGGACGGCTTCGGATGGGTGTACTTCGAGCCGACTCCCGGTCGCGGTGCACCAGGTGCAGACAGCTACACAGGCGTGCAACCGGCGCAGTCAGGCGGGGTCTACACCGGGACATCGTCAGGCGATGCCGGAGACCCTGGGCCTGCCGTGCCCGTCACCGCGGCACCTGCAGGCTCTCGCTCTGGGGGGGACCCGGACGCCGTCGCCACGACACCTCGGTCGCCGACACCCAAGCCGGCCATTGCGCCCGCCGCCACCCCTCTGGCACAGCACGACACCCCCATTGGCTGGTGGATCCTGTTGGCGCTGGTCATCGTCGCACTGTGGGCGGCGCTGATGCCACCGGTGATGCGGATCATCCGCAAACGACGATTCCACGACAGACCCGTGGCGTACATCGGGTCACTCTGGTCACTTGCCTGTGTCGCACTGCGTGCAGTCGGTTTCGAGGATCGCCTCGACGAGACGCCCGTGCAGCAGGCCTCACGGTCTGCAGAAGCTGCCGGTTGGGGTCAGCACGCGATCACCGAGTTGGCGCAGACGGCGACGAAAGCGGTGTACTCCCCCACGCCGCTGACACCCTCCGAGATCGCCCACGTCGACGACGTCTACCACGCCATCGCCACGGCGATCCGCCAGCGAGCTTCCGTTGCCGTCAGGGTCAGAGTGCGGCTCGATCCTCGTCTGGCAATCGCCCTGACCTAGGTATGACCTAGGCGCTATTCCGGTTTGCGCCGCTCTCGAACGCTCCGGGCGACGCCCGTCAGGTCCTGGATCCCGATCTTGCCGGCGGCACGCACGTTGCGTTCGATGACGAAGGCACAGGCCAACATGACGATGAAGCCGCAGAACGCCACGAGGTAATGGACCTGCAGTGTGGCGATCAGGAAGATCAACCCGAGGACGAGACCAAGCGCAGCCCAGCGGATGCGCCGAAGTGCATGGCGATAAATAGACGACGTGCCGACATGTTGCGCAAATTTCGGGTCATGTTCATAGAACTGTTCCTCGATCTGTCGCAGGATGCGCTGTTCGTCTTCCGAGAGCGGCATATCGGTTCTCCTGGCCGTGTTTTGCTTCGTCATCATCGCACGAATTATGGGCCCTGACAACGCGAGGCCTATGCACGATCGGATTGATCTGCGCGATCTTTACCTGAAACCGCATCAGGACCCCAGGCCTGCCCCCCGGGACGGACCGGTTGCAGCGCGCCGGCGCGCATCGTGCTCACCGGACCGATCGACTCGACCCCGAAGCGTGAACGGATTTCATCGAGCGTGCCCGTCGCCCGCAGCCATTGGGTTTCGGTCTGAACGGCCGTCGGCCCGCCTTCTGCGGCGTCGGGGGCCTCGTCGAGCAGACTGAGCTGTTGATTCGGCTCATCGAAGTTCGTGCCCGTCACGCCGAGCAACCGCACACCTGGAGTCGGATCGATGTGTTCGAACACACCCTTCATCGCCTGGGCGATTGCCTGACCGGTGGACAGCGGGATCGCGCTCGTCACCGCCCGTGTGATCGTCCTGAAGTCGTTGAATCGAACCTTCAGCGTCAGCGTCCTGGCACCGACGCCCTGCGCCCGCAGGCGGCCGGCAACGGATTCGGACAGTCTGACGATCTGGCGGTTGAGTTCGTCACGGTCGTAGAGATCGGTCGGGTAGGTCTCCTCGTTGCCGATCGACTTCATCACCCGATCTGATTCGACCGGTCTGTCATCGATGGCGTTGGCCAACCGGTAGAGGTGCGCGCCGCTGGAGGATCCGAGTGCTGTGACGAGCGTCTGTTCACCGAGACGTGCGAGATCACCGACGTTCGACAGTCCGAATCTCGCCAGACGGTCGAGCGTGGCGGGCCCGACCCCCCACAGCGCCTTGACCGGCAACGGATGCAGGAAAGCCAATTCGCCGCCGGGGCGAACCTCGACAACTCCCCTGCCAGGTTGGACGCCGGACGGCAGCGCCTTAGGTTTGGCGGCAACCGATGCCAGTTTGGCGAGAAATTTATTCGGTGCCACACCGACAGAGCACGTCAACTCGAGGTGTTGCTGGACCTGACGGCGGATCTCCGAGGCGATCGTGACGCCGTCGCCGTGGATCCGCCTCGCTCCGCTGACATCGAGGAACGCTTCGTCGAGGGCGATCGGTTCGATCATCGGCGTGAACCGTTGGAAGATTTCGTGGACCTCCGAACTGACCTCGCCGTAGAGGGCGTGGTCGCCTGGCAGGAAGATCGCCTGCGGGCAACGACGCCTGGCCTGCGCCGACGGCATCGCCGAGAACACGCCGAAGCGGCGAGCCTCGTACGACGCAGCGGCCACGACACCACGATTTCCGGTTCCACCGACGACCACCGGCTTGCCGCGCAACTCCGGCCGGCGACGCAACTCGACGGACACGTAGAACGCATCCATGTCGACGTGCAGAATCGTCCTCGCGGTCACACCCCATTCTGCCATTGCTGAACGTGCGTTCGAGAGAGCGTCGCTGCAGGTCGCCAGCACATGCGGCGCGCCGTAGGCTCCTCGGATGTCCGAGCTTCGACCACCGGTTCCGCCGTTCAACGCCGAGACGGCTCAGCAGAAGGTGCTCGCAGCTGAGGCTGCGTGGAACTCTCGGGACCCCGACCGCGTCGCCGCCGCCTACACCGTCGATTCGGTGTGGCGTAACCGTCACGAATTCGTGACCGGTCGCCAGGAGATCCGTGCGTTCCTCCAGCGCAAGTGGGAGCGCGAACTCGACTACGTCCTTCGCAAGCAGCTGTGGACCTATGCGCAGAACCGCATCGCCGTCCGATTCCAGTACGAATGGCACGACGCCGAGGATCAATGGTTCCGTTCGTACGGCAACGAGAACTGGGAGTTCGACTCACACGGCCTGATGCGCCGGCGCGAGGCAAGCATCAACGACCTACCGATCGCCGAAACGGACCGCCGCTACTTCGGCCCGCGCATGGAAGGCGACCGCCGGGACATACCCCTCACCTGACACGACACAGCACCTCACGACATCGATTCAGTCGCAGCGGCGCCACCGACTGCCACGAACAGCGTCGCGCACAGCGAGCCTGGCGACCAGTACCAGCGCCTCGCGAACGATCGGCCCTGACATCTTCGAATGGCCGACGGTGCGGTCGACGAATGTGACCGGGATCTCGGCCACGCTGCCGCCCCGTCGCACGAGGCGGTGCGTCATCTCGATCTGGAAACCGTATCCCTCTGCGCTGATGGTGTCGAGGTCGACGAGGTCAATGGCGTGCGCCGAATAGGCGCGATACCCACAGGTGGCATCGTTGACCGCCAGCCCGAGCATCGCTGCCGCGTACCGGTTACCCCAGCGCGACAGCCAACTACGCGTCCACGGCCATCCGATGATCTTGCCACCGGGTACATAGCGGCTCCCGAGGGCTGCGTCGACGCCGTGGTGCACGACCGAGACCAGTGCGGGCAGCGCAGCCGGATCGTGCGACATGTCGGCGTCCATCTGCACGACGACATCGGCGCCACTCTCGACGGCATGGCGCAGGCCGGCGCGATAGGCGGCGCCGAGACCGGACTTGCTGGCCCGTCCGAGCACTTCGATGCCGCCGAACTCGTCGTTGAGGCCCTCCGCCAGCGCAGCAGTTCCGTCGGGGCTGTTGTCATCGACAACCAGCACCCGAGCATCCGGCAATGCCTTTTTCGTCGCCCGGATCACGCCTTCGATGTTGTCCGCCTCGTTGTAGGTCGGGATCACCACCGTGATGTTCACGGCAAGAAGCCTATGACCAACGGTGGACCACGACGGCGATGATTCAGGCGACGTTGAAGTCGGTCGACACTACGATGGCATGGTGCCAGATCCGTCGAACCCACGACCCCTGTCGGCGCTGCCGTCACGATTGGCAAGAGCGGTCGCGTTCGTCGCCATTCTCGTGGGTGGGCTGCTCGGTGGTCTGATCGGATACGCACTCGTCAACGTGCAGTGCCGTGGCTCCTGTTCGATCCCCGAGTCGACCGGATCGTTCTTCGGTGCCATCCTCTGCGCGCTCGGGACCGCCGTCGTCGTCGTCCTCGGGCTCCGAGCAATGGGCGAATGGCGCGAGGTCAACGACAAGCGATGACGGTCTCCCCCGACGCCGCCCTGCTCGCAGAGCAGCTGCTGGCCATCGTCGTCCCAATCGCCAGACGCGCCGGCGAGATGGTGCGCGACGGCAGAGCCGCCGGACGACTCGATGTCGACACGAAGTCGTCGGCGACGGACATGGTGACGCAGTTCGACACGGCATCGGAACGACTGATCGTCGATGCGATCCTCGAATCACGGCCAGACGACGGATTCGTCGGCGAGGAGGGCACCGAGGTCACCGGCTCGTCCGGCGTTCGGTGGATCATCGACCCGATCGATGGAACCACGAATTTCCTCTACGACCTGCCGGGCTACAACGTCTCGATCGCCGCGGCGGTCGACGGCATCGTCGTCGCTGGTGCCGTCTACCTGCCGACGGCGGACGAAATGTTCTGCGCCGAACTCGGAGGTGGGGCACAGCTCAACGGCCGGGCGATCCGCTGTGGCGACACGACCGAACTATCCCAGGCGCTCGTCGCCACTGGTTTCAGCTATCACCGGGAAAGCCGCTTGTCACAGGCCGCCCGGCTGGGCGTGCTCATCGGCAGCGTCCGCGACATCCGCCGACTTGGGGCAGCGGCTGCGGACCTCTGCCATCTCGCCGCCGGCAGGGTGGATGCATACTACGAACAGTATTTGAACGAGTGGGACACCGCTGCCGGTGGCCTGATTGCCAGAGAAGCAGGCGCGATCGTCGGCACGTTCAACGGTTTCGCCGGAGAGCCCGACGGCTTGGTTGCAGCGACGCCTGGGCTGTATCCGCAGCTTCGAGCCGCGCTGGTCTCGATTTCCGGCTGAACAATCTGCGCCACATGGCGAGCATGGCACCGTTGAGCACCCGCCATCGGGCATCATGTAAAGCAATGAGTACACACATCCTGACTGTCGAAGACGACGAGCGCATCCGCTCCGCTGTGAAACTCGCCCTCGAAGACGAGGGTTGGACAGTTGAGGAGGCGGCGACGGGCGAGGACGCGATCGAGGCGTTTCGCCGCCATCCCGCCGAAGTCGTGCTGATCGACATCATGTTGCCAGGCATCGACGGGTTCGAAGTGTGCCGCAGCATCCGTAAGACCAGTGATGTTCCGATCGTGATGGTCACCGCCCGCGCCGACACTCACGACATCGTTGCCGGTCTGGAAGCAGGCGCAGACGACTACCTGACCAAACCGTTCCAACCGAAGGAGCTTTCCGCACGTATCCGTGCGTTGCTGCGGCGAATCAAGCCGACGCCGTCAGGTCATTCCAAGCTGCTGTTCGACGACCTCGAGATCATCCCGGAGGAGGGCAAGGTGCTGCGCGACGGCGAGGAACTGCACCTCACCAAGACCGAGTTTCGTCTACTCGTCGAACTCGGACAGAACCCTGGTCGCGTGTTCAGCCGTGAGGCGCTGCTCGACAAGGTATGGGGATACGGGTACTTCGGCGACGGTCGCCTCGTGGACGTTCATGTCCGGCGCCTGCGGACCAAGGTCGAGCACGACGCTGCCAACCCACGCCACGTCGTCACGGTGCGCGGGTTGGGGTACCGGCTGCAGTAGCAGGCCTTTGTGTCTGACGTGGACGACGTCCCGCCGGTCGACGTCACCGCACAACTTCCGGTCGTCATGCTGCGGCCCGTCAGGCTGAGTTGGCGTCGCCGTCTTTCCCGGCTGTGGATTCGCCTCCGACCACAGAAGCCGGCGCTGCGCCGGCGCATTTTCCTGACCTTTTCGCTCGGATCGTTAGCATTGTCCGCATTTCTCGCAGCTGCGACGTACAGCTTCGCCCAGAACTCGCTCCTGCGGCAGCGCGATCACTCCGCCATCGACCAGGCGTATCGCAACGCGCGTGCACTCCAGGGCGACCTCGCATCGGAACCAACGGCGAGCCAGATAACCAATCGTCTGCACAACTTCGGTGTCACCCAGGCAGTCGTCGAAGTACAGGGCCAGTGGATCGCCGTGCTGACGTTCGGCCGGGCGCAGATCCCGACGGCGCTGCAGACGCGGGTGTTCCATGACCTCGTTGCTTCGCGGATGGTCATCAGTATTCACGGCGAGCCGCAGATTCTTGTCGGCATCCCGCTGCCGGAACAGAACGCTGCCTACTTCGAATTCAGTTCCCTTGCCGAGGTGCAGTCGACGTTGAGTGGCGTCGGCCGGTCGCTGCTCGCTGCGGCAATCGTGACGACGGGTATCGGCATGCTGCTCGGGGCGCTCGCCTCGCGCCGAGCCGTGCGACCGCTCGCCGAGGCGGCGCAGGCAGCGAAGGCGATCGCCGGCGGACGCCTGGACACCCGCCTCGAACCGACGGACGACCCGGATCTGCGGTTGCTGGCGATCTCGTTCAACGACATGGCTGCCGCATTGCAGGCGCGCGTCGAGCGAGACGCCAGATTCGCATCTGACGTCAGCCACGAACTGCGGTCTCCGCTGATGACGCTGTCCGCCTCTGCGGAGGTGCTCAGCAGCCGCCGCGAGGAACTCCCCGATGAAAAATCGCGCGCCGCACTCGATCTGCTCGTCGGCGACGTCACTCGATTCCAAGGTCTCGTCGAAGACCTCTTGGAGATCTCTCGCTTCGACGCCGGCGCCATCCGACTCAACCGCGAGGACCTCGTGCTCGCCGAGTTCGTGCGCCAAGCCGTCGCCGTCAGCAGCGTTCCGGACGCCACGATCCGCGTCAGCGATCGAGGCGAGGCCCTGGTGATCGCCGGAGACAAGCGCCGCTTGGCGCGTGTCGTCGCCAACCTGCTCGACAATGCGAGGTTCTACGGCAGTGGTGAAATCTCGATCGACGTCAGCGAGGTCGCCGGTGAGACCGACCCGCTCGGCCACGCCTGGATCGCCGTCGAAGATCACGGTGCAGGCGTGCCGATGGAGGAACGGAGCCTGGTGTTCGAGCGTTTCGCCCGCGGAGGTTCAGCAGGACGCCGCAGCTTGAGCGAGGGCGCAGGACTCGGTCTGGCGCTCGTCGACGAGGACGTGAGGATGCACGGGGGCCGGGTCTGGGTCGAGGACCGACGAGACGGCGAGAGTGGCGCGCGCTTCGTCATCGAACTGCCCGCTGAAGAGGTCGGCGTATGAACGGGCGTCACCAGCGTCAGAACGGGCGGGCGATCACCAGGCGGCAACTGCTGGCCGGAGGGCTCGTCGCGCTGTGTGCCGCCTGCTCGATTCGTGTCGATGCCGGTCCACGAGACATTAGCGACGACGAGAAGCCGTCGATTTCAGCGGTCGGCACCTCGATCGCCATCGAATCCGGGGCACAGTCGACCATCTACCTGCTCGCACCCCAGGTCAGCAGCGGTCCCTCCCAGCTCAAACCCGTCGGCCGTGCGGAATCGCCCACTCCTCAGAATGTGTTGACGACGCTGTTCGCCGGGCCGAACGACGACGACCGGAGCCAACGGTTACGTACGAACATCCCGCCGGGCACCGTGCTCAAACGAACGGTCGAGCTGGGTAACCAGGTGCTGCTCATCGATGTGAGTGACACGCTTCTGCAGACGTCAGGTGATGCGCTTGTCGATGCCGTCGCCCAGATCGTCTTCACGGCGTGCGATCTGCAGGGAATCGACTCGGTGCAACTCGAAGTCGACGGCTTGCCGCATGAATGGACGCGCGGCAACGGCACGTCGACGACGGCCCCGTTGACGAAGTTCGATTTTCCCGAGCGCGACCCGTCCTCGCAGCCGGACTTCCCAGCGGTGCCGTCGCAGACCCCGGACTCGACGGCCTGAGCACTCCGCTACCCGAAGAAAACTTTGGCGACGTCGCGATAGAGCGGCATGTCGATCGTCCGTGTGCGCCCGGCAGCGTCGGCGAGCGGAACACGCTCGACTTCGCGACCGCGCAGCACGACAAGCTGCCCCCATGCTCCGTCGTGGGCTGCGTCGATCGCCGCCAACCCGTAGCGGGTCGACAACACCCGGTCGTAGGCCGTCGGCGTACCGCCGCGCTGCACGTGGCCGATCTGCACGACGCGAGCTTCGTAGCTCGTGCGCTCTTCAATCGCTTCTGCAACGATCGAGGCGATCCCGCCGAGGCGTTTGTGGCCGTAGCGGTCGACGCCGCGATCGGCGATCTCCAGTGAGCCTTCGATCGGCATGGCCCCTTCGGCCACGACGACGATGGAGGCATATCGGGCACGCTCGTGACGTCGGGCGAGCAGCGCACAGACTTCGTCGATGTCAAATGGTTCCTCCGGAATCAACACCACCGTGGCGCCGCCGGCAATTCCCGCATAGGTGGCGATCCAGCCAGAATGTCGGCCCATGACCTCGACGACCATCACCCGGTCATGGCTCTCGGCGGTCGTGTGCAATCGGTCGATGGCGTCCGTGGCGATCTGCACCGCGGTGTGGAACCCGAAGGTGACATCGGTGCCGAAGATGTCGTTGTCGATCGTCTTCGGAACGCCGAGGATCGGCAGCCCGAAATCGGCGTGCAGCCGGGAGGCGACCGACAGCGAGCCGTTGCCGCCGATGACGATCAACGCTTCGAGCTGCATCTCGTCGAACGTCCTGCGCACCGCCTCGACCCCGCCCTCGCGGTCGTACGGATTGCCGCGCCTGGTACCGAGCATCGTGCCGCCCTTCGGCAGCATGCCGCGCAACATCAGCACATCGAGGGAGATCGAACGCTGCTCGATGACGCCGTCCCACGCGTCGTAGAAGCCGATCAGCTCGTCGTCGTATACCGTCTTGCCCTTACGGACGATGGCGCGGATCACGGCGTTGAGTCCGGGGCAGTCGCCGCCACCGGTGAGGAGTCCTACGCGCACCGAACATAGGGTACGGCCCGGCGACGCGTGCTAGGCATTGCAGATGGCTTGGGACTCTTCTCGACAGGTGCCGTGGAAAAAGCTCGGCATCTACCTGACGCTCTATGCGGTCATCGTCTTCTTCGTATTCATCCTGTCCAATCGCAGCAGCAGCATCGGTTCGTCGCTCCCCGGCCTGGTGGTCGGCGTTCTCTTCGCTGGAACGTTGATGGTCGTACTAACGAAGTTCGGTTGGAAGCTGCCCTTCCTGCGTAGCAAGCAGGAGATCGCCGAAGCCCGTCAGGCGCGGATCGATGCGCGCAACATGCGCACCGGCGGCGGACGCGGATCGTCACGTTCGCGGGCAGGCTCTTCGACGTCGTCCAGTTCACAGTCGTACGCAGACGGCCCGCGCCAGAAGCCGGCACCGACCAGCCGCACCACCACCGGCCCGAGTCAGCACCCGCGCCGCACCACGAAGACCCGCAAACACTGACCTGACCATGGGGATCGTGATTGCAATCGACGCCGGCACGACGGGCGTCCGCAGCCGAGCGGTATTCGACGATGGGCGTGCACCGGTCGCCGCATACCGAGAGTTCACCCAGTCCTTCCCGCAGCCCGGGTGGGTCGAGCACGATGCGACCGAGATCTGGGGGGCCGTCGTAGCAACGCTCGTCGAGGTCATCGACGCGCTCCACGGTGCCGCCATCGCTGCCATCGGGATCACCAATCAGCGTGAAACGGTGGTCGCATGGGACCGCACAACGGGAACGCCATTGGCCAAGGCGATCGTCTGGCAGGACCGCCGTACCGCCGATGTGTGCGAGCGACTAGCGGCCGACGGCCATCTTTCCCTCGTTCGCCAGACGACCGGCCTGGTGCTCGACCCGTATTTCTCCGGTACGAAATTCGCGTGGCTGTTGCAACACGGTGTCGAGAACTCGCCCTCGCTGGCACTCGGAACGGTCGACAGTTGGATTCTCTGGAACCTGACAGGCGGCGCAGTGCACGCGACGGACACCACCAATGCCAGCCGCACGATGCTCTTCGACATCCGCACGCTGCGTTGGAGCGAACAGATGGCAGACCTGCTCGGTGTTCCGATCAGCGCACTCCCATCCGTTCGTCCGTCCTCCGGCCGTTTCGGGCTGACCGCTGCCAACTCCGGAATCCCCGCAGGCATCCCGGTCTCCGGTATTGCGGGAGATCAGCAGGCCGCCCTGTTCGGCCAGACCTGCTTCCAGCCTGGCATGGTCAAGAACACATACGGCACCGGCAGTTTCGTGCTGATGAACGTCGGCGAACAGTGCCCCGAGCCTGCTGACGGGATGCTGACGACCGTCGCTTGGACCCTCGGTGATGGGACGACCAACTACGCGCTCGAGGGAGCGATCTTCGTGACCGGCGCAGCCGTGCAGTGGCTCAGGGACGGCCTCGGCATCATCGCCAGTGCTGCCGAGATCGGTCCCCTCGCGGCCAGCGTCGCCGACAACGGGGGCGTCTTCATCGTGCCGGCGTTCACCGGGCTCGGCAGCCCGTGGTGGGACCCGCACGCCAGAGGAATGATCATCGGGATCACCCGCGGGACGACCAAGGCCCATCTGGCACGGGCGGTGGTCGAGGCGATGGCCTTCCAAACACGCGATGCCGTCGCCGCAATGTCGGCGCACGCCGGAACGCCGTTCATCGAGCTACGCGTCGACGGTGGTGCCAGTGTGATGGACCTGCTGCTGCAGATGCAGGCAGATCAGCTCGGCGTGACGGTCCGCAGGCCGGTCGACCAGGAGACCACGGCGCTCGGTGCGGCATTCCTCGCCGGACTCGCAGAGGACGTGTGGACGATGGACGACCTCGCCGGTCAGTGGCGATTGGACGCAGAATTCACGCCGGAACCGGAGCGCCTGTTCACCGACCTCGCGCACACCACATGGCTACGCGCCGTCGAACGGTCCCGCCGGTTCGCCGGCTCTGCAGGCTGAGACAGGTCTATTCATGCGAAGGGGCGAGCATCGCTGCGCCGATACGCGTCAACAGCGCCAACTCCTCACGCTCCCGAGGGCGAAAGGCGCTGGAGCGCCCGCCGACGGCGATCGCCAGGTTGCGCGATTCGAGGAACGACCACGCCAGATCCGGCGGTGCCGACATCAGCGCGTCTGCCGCAGTCAAATGACGGCTGCCGACAACGAAGGCTGCCAGCCAATCGGCGGACGGTGCCTCACCGAGTTCCACCAGTAGCCCGGAGTTGTCCAGGCTGACGGCTGCAGCCCAGCCTCCCTCGAGCAGCGTCAGCGATTCACGGCACAGTTGTTCGAGACGATTCTCAGCGTCGGCCTCGACGATGCGCGCTGCCTTGGCGAGTACGACGAGTGTCGGTTCCGGGCGTTCACCATCGATCGGGCGGACTTCTTCGATGTCGACGCCGTCGATGGCGTCGATGGCCGCGATCATCCGATCGAGGTCGTCGGCCGAATCGATGGTCACGACGAGCTCGTCGATCGCTTTACCCGCACCGCGATCGAGAATATCGATACCGACGACATCACCCCCGACGAGGCCGATACCCGTGGCAACCTGGCCGAGTGCTCCGGGACGATCAGGAACCCAAATCCGCACGAGATACGCCTGCACCGAGCGAACTCTATACAGCCACTGCGCTCGCCGTGGGTTGATTGCGGGATCGTAACCCTGCGTTCTTCGACCATGCGCGCGACAGCGATGACGCCGCGTGGGGTGACCGTTGGACGATGGAGCGGTCGTTCGCAGCGAGTGTGCTGCGCGGACGCCTACAGTTTGGGCAGGCCGCGCTTGAGGTTGCGGATTCCTTGGGCGATGCGCTTCTCGTTCTCGATCAGCGCGAACCGCACGAAGCCTTCGCCACCCGGCCCGAACCCGGAGCCAGGCGACAGCGCGACATCGCAGTCCTTGACCATCAGTGAGCAGAACTCGACGGAGTTCAGATCCTTGTAGGCCTCGGGGATCGGGGCCCAGACGAACATCGTGCCCTTCGGTTTGGGGATGTCCCAACCGATCTTGACGAGCCCGTCGAGCAACGCATTCCGACGACCCTCGTAGATCGAACAGACTTCCTTCGGGTACTCTGATGCCTCGTTCATCGTGACGGTTGCGGCGATCTGCACCGGCTGGAACGTGCCGTAGTCGAGGTAGCTCTTGAGCTTGACGAGCGCAGCGACGACCTCGGCATTGCCGACCATGAAGGCGCAGCGCCAGCCGGCCATCGAGAAGCTCTTGGTCATCGAGTAGAACTCGACGGCGCATTCCTTTGCGTTGTTCGCCTGGAGGATCGACGGCGGCTTGTACCCGTCGAAGCCGACGTCTGCGTAGGCGAAGTCGTGGACGACGATCATGTTGCGTTCGAGGCAGAAATCGACGACCTGCTGCATGAAGTCGAGATCGACACAGGCACCCGTCGGGTTGTGCGGGAACGAGATGACGAGCACGCGCGGCTTCGGCCAACCGACGTCGTAGGCGTTTTCGAGGCTTGACATGAAGTCACCGGTGAAGTCATTGCGCGTGCGCGGATCGGAGAGGCCGCGCATCGGCACTTGGCGCAGGTCGGCACCGGCGAACAGCGGTCCGTAGATGTGAATGGGGTAACTCGGGCTCGGCACGATCGCTGCGTCACCACGATCGAGCAGCACCCACATCAAGTGGCTGAACCCCTCCTTGGAGCCGATCGTGTTGGTGATCTCCGTCTCGGTATCGAGCTCGACGCCCCAGTTGCGTTGGTAGAGCGCGCCGACTGCTTCACGGAGTTTCGGCAGCCCTTTGCTCATCGAATAACGGTGATTTCTGGCGATCTGCGCCGATTCGGCGAGCTTGTCGACAGCGATCTGCGGCGACGGGATGTCCGGGTTGCCGAACCCGAGGTCGATGACGTCGGCACCTGCTCGACGTGCCTCGATCTTCAAGCCGTTGATGATCGCAAACACGTACGGGGGCAGGTTGGTGATCCGACGGAAATCCATAGAACCCCAACGGTACTTGCAACAAGCCCCCGGAGAACGGTTGGTTTCGGCGACAAATCTGCCACGATGGCAAACATGCCGAAGCCAGTTCATGAAGGTTGCATCTACGTCGTCATCGAGATTCCTCGTGGTAGCCGCAACAAGTACGAGATCGACCACGAAGATGGCAAGGTCTACCTCGACCGCCGCCTCTTCACGGCGACGACCTACCCAGCCGACTATGGCTTCATCCCCGACACCCTCGCCGGAGACGGTGACCCGCTCGACGCTCTCGTGCTGCTGGAAGATCCGGTGTATCCCGGCGTGATCGTCGAGGCCAAACCGATCGG
>JAYTOR010000101.1:0-21738 GCA_043747685.1 Actinomycetota bacterium | reverse complement strand
AAATGTGCGCGACTTCGACAACGCCGATGGAGCCATGTTCCTCGAAGTCGCCAGACGGTGTCTCTGAGCTTTCAGCGTGCAGTGTCAGGCGCGCCGACGGCAAGCAACGAGCGTTCAATTCGAGTCTGTCGATGTGCAAGCGTGCCAATCGTGAGACGAGTGCACTGACGGCATGCACCGCGCGGTTGTTCTACAGCATCGGCAGCTCCACCAGACGAGCCGGAGCATCCTTGACATTCAACTGTTTGATTGAATAAAATACGTTCATGCCGATCGTCGCTGCACGTCATTTGGACACCGTTTTCAGCGCGTTGGGCGATCCCGTTCGATTGGCTATCGTCGAAAACCTCGGCACGACCACGAACGGTCACGCGATGGTCAACGATCTTGCGGCGCTCTTCCCGATCTCGTTGCAGGCTGTGTCCAAGCACATCAAGGTGCTCGAGGCCGCAGGTGTGGTGAGCCAAGGACGCGACGGTCGTCATCGACCGGTCAGCCTCGTTCAGAGCAGCATCTCGACGGCGTCGGACTGGCTCGACGATCGGACTCGCCAATTGGAGGCCCGCTACGCCCGCCTCGATCACGTTCTTGCCAACCTCCACGAAGGGACCCAATCATGACCACCAGCCATCCCACACTCCACGCTCGCGTCGGCGAGATGTCGCTGTCGTTTTCGCGAGAATTCGACGCTCTGGCTGCGGTCGTGTTCCGCGCCCACACCGAACAGTCGTTGTTCGTGCAATGGATGGGGCCGCACGGCACCACCTGTCAGGTCGATCGCTTCGACGCTGCCACGGGCGGTGCGTTCCGCTACACCATCGGCGCAGGAGCGGCGACGTTCACGTTTTTCGGCTCGTACCACGAGGTTGTCGCCCCGCACCGGATCGTTCACACCTGGGAGTTCGAGGGCGAACCTGGTCGCCCGACGCTGGAATCGCTCACATTCACCGATATCACCGACGGTCGCTGTCGACTCGACGGCCTGTCGGTCTACACCTCGTCGTCGCAGTGCGACGAGATGCTCGCACTCGATCAGAGCGGCGAAGGCATGGACGAGAACTTCGGACGCTTGGACGAAGTCCTCACCAGCACGCTGTAGTTCTGCCGCATCACGACGCTCACTCTCTTGCTCATGCGGGCGTGACGTTCGAGGCGCGGGGCGACTGTGATGATTCGTTCGTCCCTCGGGGTTTCGGGGCATGCTAAAGATTCTTACGAGTCCGAGGAGCACGATGACGCAACGCACCGATGTCACGATCACGACCGCCGATGGGACATGCCCGGCGGTCGTCGTCGCACCTGACGGCGAAGGAGCCTGGCCGGCGGTGATCATGTTCATGGATGCCGGCGGCGTCCGTCCGGCGCTGATCCAGATGGCAGAGCATTTGGCCGGGATGGGCTACGTCACGTTGCTGCCGGAGTTGTACTACCGGCACGGGATATATGAACCGTTCAATTTCGCAACTGCCCTCGGCGACCCCGACGAACGCAACCGCTTGATGTCGATGGTCGCCAGTGTCACCAAAGAAATGGCAGCGGCCGACGCCGGTGCGTTCCTCGACTTCCTGTCCGGTCATGCGCAGGTGGCAGGCACGAAGGTCGGATCGACCGGCTATTGCATGGGCGGAGGGCTGTCGCTCACCGCCGCTGCGCATCACCCCGACCGCATCGTCGCCGCTGCCTCGTTCCACGGAGGCCGGCTGGCGACCGATGCGCCGGACAGCCCGCATCTCGTCGTCGGTAACATCACCGGCAGGGTCTACGTGGCTGGGGCTCAGAACGACGCCTCGTTCCCTGCCGAACAGGCGGCGCACCTGGAGCAGGCGCTGACCGAGGCCGGCGTCGACCACACGATCGAGACCTACCCTGCACTCCACGGATTCGCCGTCCCCGACAATCCGACGTACGACGCCGAGGCTGCGGCACGTCACTGGCTGGCGCTCGACCAGCTCTTCGGAGCGATGCTCTAGCGGAGCCGTAGAAGCGGAGCTCGATCCAGCGGTGGTGACATCGGGGGGGTCATGGTGGCATGCGCTCGTCCCGAACTTCGCAATCCCCAGGGTCGTAGCATGCGTCACCCGACGGGGGGCCCGGAGCACCTCCGCATGGTGGTGCCGCCCAACGACCTTCCCGACGGGTCATCCATGGCCGTGTTCCGTTCGACGAGGTCAGGTCAACCGCTTGATCGCGTGAATCTCGCCGTCATCGATCTTGCCTGACGGTTCGTAGCCTCGGGCCCGGTACATGGGTGCCGGGGAACCGGGACCTTCGACCCAGGACACCTCGATGGCAGTCGCCCCGTGGTCACTGCACCAGTGCTCGAACAAGTCGAGGGCGGCCGAGCCGATACCTCGCCTCTGGTGCATCCGGTCGATCAGCAACCGCCACAGGTACGGGTTCGGATGAGCGTCGGTCAGCTCCGCCGCCATGATGAAGCCGACGACTTCACCATCGGCTTCGATAGCCCGGAACCAAGGCACGAGGGGAGCTCCGTTCCACAACGGAGGCAGCAGCGCGTCCCGGAAGTTGCCAAGCATGTTCGACACGAAGCGTTCTTGGGACTTGTGGGTGGCCAAAGCGCCGACCGCGAGCCGGTTGGTTTCGGTGACTGGCACCAGTTCGACGCGGCCGGGTCGGTGCCGGGGGCGGTCGCACCACGCATCCCAGTCGGCGCGTGTCATGCCGTACAGCATGTCGTCCGAGCATTTGTCACCGACCCAGAACGAACTGCGTGTCATTCCTTCGAAGATCAACCCGCATGCCTCCAACACTCTGGCCGACGACGGATTGTCGGGATGCAGCGATGACTCGATCCGGCGCACGCCAATGCCCGTGAACAGGTAGTGGACGAGGGCTCCGGCCGCCTCGGTGGCGTAGCCGCGGCCCCAGTGGTCGGGATGGAAGGTGTAACCGAAATAGCCGGAGCGGCCGCCCCAGCGGAGCTCGACGATCACGTCGCCGAGGATCCGGTCCGGCGCTGCGGCGTCGACCACCGTGATGGTCCACCCGCACCGTCGACGGGTCCATCCATTGCTGCCGACCTGGCCATCGACTTCTCTGCGCGCTCTGGCGTGTACGGCATCTCCCAGTCCTGATAGCGGGCCACCTCGGGGAGACTGCGACGCTCGTAAGCAGCCTCGGAATCGCTGAGGCGTGGCGGCCGCAGGATCAGCCGCTCCGTACGGATCGGTTCGAAGCTCACGACGTAGACCGTAGTTGGCGAGCCCCTCAACTGAGCGGGGGATTTCCCGACCAGCGGCGCGTTCAAGATCGATCCCGCACCAATTCCTGCGTTCAATTCCCGGGCTCACGGATCCTGCCTGTCACACGGTTCGATGGAGATCCGCCCACCGAAATCGATCGTGTTCCCAAGCTCCTCGCTCCGGGCAACTTCACCGGCGCCAGTTGGGCGAGCCCGATCTGCTACCTCTGCCGCATCGATCCGCCTTCGGATTGTCAACCACCACGCGGTGGTTGTGAGGATGAGACGCGCTGCGCGCGTTTGACTCGCGGGCCAGGTGTCCCGGTTTCGAGCGGGTCATCCGGTTCAGCACGTGATCGCGAGGTCGATGTGTCCGCTGGAGCTTCCGCTGCCTGATGGATCGGCATGTCCGTCGATCTCGCCTGAGGTGACGCCGCCACGGTTGCGTCCGGTTGAGCGCATGGCGATGTTGCCAGTGCCGCACCCTTCGATCGTCCCGGTGAAGACGAGCGTGCTGTTCGCATACAACGACGCTCCCGGGTCGAATTTCAGACCCACCGATCGCCGCATCAGGCGCGCTGCCGACTGGCACGTCTGCGCCGACTCCGGCGGGCTATTTCTTGGGCCGGCCGGCGTTGGCAGTGGAGCCGGCGTCGATGAGTGTGATGAGTGCACTCACAAAGGGGGTCGGGTCGAGATCTCCTCGAACGGCGAGTTGTTGGTTGTAGCCGCTGCAGATCGCTACGAACACCTCGGCGCGTTGCGACGAGTCGTCGGAGCTGCGTGTGGGAAGGAGATCGGCAACCGCTGTCCGCAAGGCGGCGAGCTGCTGCTGGACGATCAACGCCAATGGTGGTGACAGTGCTGCTTCGGCGTAGATCTGAGCAACGAGCCGTGCGTGCCCGTGCTCGCTCGAGAGGGCTCGCACATGCTCGAGGAACGCCGAGATTCCCTCGACGGTAAGCGTGCGCGGGAGGGCGTCACTCGCTTGCTCACACACAGCGATGACAATCTCTTCCTTGCTTGCGAAGTATCGGTAGATCGCACCCGTCGACAGACCTGACTCGCTGACGATGTCGGCCATCGAGGTGCCCGCGAAGCCATGACTGGTGAACCGCGTCCGAGCAGCGTCCACGATCTGCTTCCGACGGGCATCGAGGTGCGCTTGATTGACCTTGGGCATAAAATCGGGCGAGCTGCGCAGGATCGAGATCGTGTTTTACCGATTGAACGATGATTTCTACCTGAGCGGCATCCCGGCGCCGACGACGCGCAATTGGCTCGCCAACCTCGTCGCGCACCCGCGGTTCACCTTCCACCTCAAGCACGGTGTCGCCGCAGATCTGCCTGCGACAGCCACCGTCATCACCGATCCCGCAGAACGCCGAAGCGTCCTTGCCGAGCTCGTCGACCAGTTCAACCGCCGGCAAGGCCCCGACAGCCCGTGGCCGAAGGCGGTGCTCGGCGAGTGGGTTGAGCACAGCCCCCTCGCCAAGGTCAACATCCTCGAGACCGATTGACGTGTTGCCAGCTCTCTCTCCTGGCCACACTCTCCGACGGACTCGAGCGCTGAGATCTACTCGTTCGGATCACCCCTCGGGACTATCGCAATCTACGCGCAACATGATCACCGCCGACAGTCATTGTGGTGGCGGTGTCGATCGCTTCGTCACTGACGCTCGCCCCACGATTGATCGGATGATCGCTGGGTAGGTTGAGCAAATGAAGGTTCGCTTCGCCGTTTCTCCGGGGATCGAGATGTGGGATCAGGCCGTACTGCCTGAATTCGTCGATGCCATGGAGCAGCTCGGCTTCGACACGATCTGGTTGTCCGATATCCCAATGGGATCGCAGGTCGATCCACTCGTCGGCCTCTCCTTCGCTGCCGGTCGGACGCACCGGCTGAAGGTGGGTGCCAACCTCGTGCCGCTCGGTCGCAATCCGATGCTTCTCGCCAAGGGGCTCGCCCAACTGGATCAGCTCAGCAACGGACGCCTGCTGCTCAGTCTCGTCCCTGGCCTCGATCAGCCAGGCGAACGTGCGGCGCTCGGGATCGGGGCAGCCAACCGTGGCCGTTACCTCGACGAGGTGATCCCGCTCCTCCGCAGGTGGTGGAGTGGCGAAACGGTCGACTATCACAGCGAACGCTTTCAATTTCCGGACATCGCCGTGCGCCCGCTGCCTGCGCAGTCGCCGTTGGAGGTCTGGCTCGGCGGCGTCGGTCCCGCGGCGCTGAAGCGCGCCGGCGCATTGTCGGATGGTTGGCTCGGCGCAGCGCTGACCCCGCCGGAGGCCGGTGAGGCGGTCCGTCAGATCAACGCATCAGCCGCACAGGCCGGCAGGAAGATCGACGAGGAGCATTTCGGGCTGAGCATTCCCTACGCCAGAACGACTCCGGATGACCACGCACTGGCAGCGCTACGAGCCCGCCGGCCCGATGCCGATCTCGAACAGATCCTTCCTGTCGGCGCGCAGCAGCTGCGCGAACTCATCGGCCAGCTCGTCGATGAGGGCCTGTCGAAATTCGTCGTCCGCCCGATCGCGAGTGCCGGCGACAGCCACGAAACTCAGCTGTCGGAGCGGGCGTGGCGTCACGAGTTGGAATGGCTGGCCGAGACGGTGATCGATCTGCAAACCTGATTTCCTGCGTTGACGTCAGGCGGAAACCGGTCGCCTGCGACATGCTGCTGACGGGGCCGTCGTGCTCTGACGGTGTTCGAGTCGAGGTGTTCGCTGCGCTCATCGACGATGTCAAGGCAGCGGGCAACCGAGTAGTTCATCTCCGCGAAACCCGTGTGCTGCATTCCATCCACTCTCGCCGGATTGTTCCGAGCAGGCGTGCAAGTACCCCACCCACACCGAAGCTCTTGGCATACTCGACCGCATGATCGATCCCGTCATCAAACGCAGTCTCGGCCAGATGATCAAGGGCATCGAGGTCGTCGGTGCACATCACGACGGGATCACGAGGGCGTACTGCAGCCACTGGGTCACGCAGGTCAGTTTCCAGGAGCCGATCGTGATGGCAAGCGTTTCGCCGAAGCACGACACCCACTCGTTGATGGCGGCAAGTGGTGAGTTCTCCGTCTCGATCCTCGCCGGAGATCAGGTCGACGTCGGCCAGTATTTCAGCTACCCCGGTCGCAGATTCCGCTATCTCGCCGACGAGTATCTCGGCACGATTCCCGGCAGCGAGCTGCCGTACGTGCGCAACTCGATTGCCTGGCTGCGTTGCGAGATCTTCGAATCGAAGATGATGATCGACCACGAACTGTTCTTCGCCAGGGTCGTCGAGGTCGGCCCTGGCCGGCTGAAAGATCCGCCGCTGCTGTACTCGAGCCGTCTCGGCTGGCGCATTACCGGCGAGCGGGCGCGAGAGCCGGGAAGGAGCGTCCGCGACGTACTGCTCGAACGACTCGCAGCTGCCGGATTCGACGCAGTGGCGGACGACGACGCAGACGACTGATCGTTTACTCGGGCAGCGATTGAGGATTGCCATTGGATGTACATTCGCCAACGGGTATCGGTAGTGGCACTCGACGAGAGGGGCAGACGGTGGATCCACAGAGGCGAGTGGCGCTGGTGGCCGGTGCCGACTTCTACGTCGGGCCAGACCTCGCCAGGGTGCTGGCGGCGCGGGGACACGACCTGGTGCTCGGAAATCCGAACCCGGCGTTGGTCGAAGAACTGACCTCGACCGGAACCGAGATCGAGGTCGTCACCGGCACGCGCGACCTCGCTGATCCCGCTGCGTCCCGGAAGCTCGTCGACGCAGCACTGGCACGGTTCGGCAGGATCGATTCGGCAACGGCGTTCACCGGTGTGATCGTCACAGGACGCTTCATGAACGCCGCGGTCGAGGACTTCGATGCCGTCCTTCAGGGATGCATGATTGCGCCGTTCCACTTCATGCAGGCGGTCATCAAGCCGATGATCGAACGCGGCGACGGCCAGGTGCTCGTGATCACCAGCGCCAGCGCCGCACGAGCCACGCCGGGCGCGCCGCTCTACTCCGCTGCCCGTGCCGGAGCGACGCATCTCGTCCGCAACGTCGCCAGTGAAGTCGCCCGCAACGGAGTACGGACGCCGGACCCGGACCTCGCTCGATCTCGGCATGCGATCGCCGAGCGCGAGCACTCGTGCCGACTGATGGCCGTTAGCCTGCGGCGATGAGTTCGTCGTGGCGGCATCCGGGTAGGACCGGCGCCATCGTGTATGCCGTCGCCGCAACCATCATCGGGGCACTCACGGCTGGGCTCAGCCGCCTGCAGGTCGAGCGCCAACGCGGCAGACGCGCAGCAGCCCAAAGGTTGCCGCCAGGCGCGATCATCGTCATCTCCAACCACACCAGCTATGCAGACGGCGTCCTGCTGGCGCTCGCCTGCCGCCGACTCGGCCGATCGCTCCGGTTGCTCGCAACCGCCGGCCTGTTCCGTATGCCGTTGCTCGGTCGGATCGTCCGCAAACTCGGTTTCATCGCCGTCAGGCGCGACACCGCTGACGCCTCGCAGTCACTGGAACCAGCTGCCGAAGCGCTGCGCGCTGGTGAGGCCGTCGGCCTCTATCCGGAGGGACGGCTGACCCGTGATCCGGCGATGTGGCCGGAGCGAGCCAAGACCGGGGCGGTGAGATTGGCGCTGATGACGAGTGCTCCGATCGTTCCCGTCGCCATGGTCGGCGCGCACCGTGTCGTCAGCCGGTCTCGCGTGCTCTTGAGCATCGTCACGAGCCTGGTCCGACGCCCGCGCGTCGGTGTACTCGTCGGCGAACCGATCGACGTTCGCCGCCTGATGGGCATCGACGAAGACGCGAAACCGGCGCAGGCCGAAGTCCGCCGAGCGGCAGATGCGGTCATGGCGACGCTCGTCGCGCTCGTCGGCGAACTCCGCGGCGAGAAGGCCCCGGACCCCGTGGGGGTGCCACGCATCGAGGCGTGACGCTGTCTCGGGAGGCAACCGTGGTCGTCTCGACAAGCCATCGAACGCAGCGGCGAAGTAGCTTCGATTCATGCTTGTCATCGGTGGCACCTTCGAAATCGACCCGGCCCAACGCGAGGCGTTCACCGCCGCAGCCATCGATGTGATGGCTGCAACACGCGCCGAGGACGGGTGCGAGACCTATGTCCTGAGTGCCGACCTGGAGGACCCCAGCCGCATCCATCTGTTCGAGCGGTGGACTTCGCAGGAAGCGCTGTCGAAACACCTGCAGAGTGCGCATATCGCCAACTTCCGCGCCGCTGCCGCCGGAATCTTCGTCAGTAGTTCCGTGCTCAAGTGCGTCATTGCATCCGAGGGCCCGATCTGACACCGACCGCCGTTCGCCTCCTGCTGCTTGCTCCACCCGGTGCCGGCAAGGGCACGCAGGGGAGGCGTCTGGCCGCACACTTCTGCGCTCCGCATATCGCCACCGGCGATCTGCTCCGGGAACAAGTAGCGGCCGGCACGCCGCTCGGTATCGAAGCCAGGCGTTACATGGATGCGGGCGAACTCGTACCGGACCTCCTCGTTGTCAGCCTCGTCGGAGCACGAATCGGCGCTGATCCCCCACTCACCAGCTTCGTGCTCGACGGCTACCCACGGTCCGAGGCGCAGGCAGAAGCAGCGCTGGAATGGGGTGTCGATCACCATCGCTCGTTGCATGCCGTCATCAATCTGCGCGTCGCCGCCCACGATCTGGTCGAGCGCATACTCACCCGTCGCCGTGAGACCGGCAGGGCCGACGACGATGCGGCAACGCTCGGCGAACGTCTCCGGGTGTACGAATCGACGACTGCTCCACTCCTCGATTTCTACCGGCGTCGCAATATTCTCGTCGAAGTCGACGGCAATGGCGAACCTGACGTCGTCTTCGACAGGATCCTCGAGGCGCTCGACGAACTGGGTCTACGTTCATAGGAACCGTTTCGCCCAGCAGCGGATCGGGCATTGGCGGCACGAATGAGGGAACGATGAGCGCAATCAGTACACGGGTGTATCGCAAGGGTGTCTTGGAACTCGAAGATTTTCCGATCGAGGACGTCTCGGAGCACCTCGCAGACGACGACGTCATCATCTGGGTCGATTTCTGCGATCCCTCCAGGGAACTCCTGCATCAACTCGCCGGTGAACTCGGGCTGCACGAACTCGCAGTCGAGGACGCGCTGAGCGAGCATCAGCGGCCGAAGTTGGACATCTACAAGAGCCACTCGTTCCTGTCATGTCACGGTGTCACGGTCGAGACGACGGACGGCGAACTCGTCGAGACCGAGATCGACTCGTTCATCAACGCCCGCTGGTTGATCACCGTCCGCAAGGACGAGGGATTCTCGATGAAACCGGTTCTCGCCAGGTGGGACCGTTCCCCCGACCTGACGGCGCAGGGTGTCAGCTTCCTGCTCTACGGCCTGCTCGATGTCGTCGTCGACGGTTATTTCGCCGCCGTGCAGGGTTTCGACGACTACTACGACATCGTCAGCGAAGGGCTGTTCGCCGACCAGCCACTGTCACCGGACCAGCAGCGCAACTGGTTCCAGATGCGCAGGGCGTTGGTGCGTTTCCATCGCCTCGTCGTCCCGCTCCGCGAAGCTATCACCAGCCTGATGCGCAAGGATCATGCTGCCCTCCCCGCTGATGTCTACCCGTACTACCAGGACGTCTATGACCACGTCCTGCGGGTCAGCGAATCGACGGACAACCTGCGCGACCTCGTCTCGACGATCGTCGAGACAAATATCAGCCTGCGCGACTACCGACAGAACCAGGTGATGAAGAAGGTGACGAGTTGGGCGGCGATCGTCGCCGTCCCGACGCTGATCACCGGGTGGTACGGCATGAACGTGCCATACCCCGGCTACGGCAAGACGTCTGGCGTCTACATCTCAGCCGGACTCGTCGTGCTGATGTCCCTCGGCCTCTACGGTCTGTTCCGCCGCAAAGGTTGGATCTGAACACCTGTCGGCGGTCTGTTCTTGAGCAGACGAAATCGTTTCATGACTTCTTGCTGGCGGTCAGCACCGGGATGACGCGGTCCGTCTTCGCCTTGTATTCGGCGTACGGAGGGAAGGCAGCGACGCCACGGTCCCACCATGTCGCATATTCATCACCGGAGATCTCCCGGACACTCACGTCGAACGGCGCCGGGCCGTCCTGGATCGTCACTTCTTCAGGCGAGGCGATGAGGTTGTTGTACCAAGCGGGATTCTTCGGGGCGCCGCCCATCGAAGCGAACAGGGCGTATTCGCCGTCGTGCTCGACGCGCATCAGGGCGATCTTGCGGATATCGCCGCTCTTGGCGCCGCGCATCGTCACGATGATCACGGGCATCGTGCCGTCACGCAGCGTGTTGGCCTCGGTGCCGCCAGACGCTTCATACGTCTCGACCTGGTCGCGAACCCATTGTGCTGCGCTTGGAACGTACGTGCCTTCGAGAGTCATGGATTCAACTGTACGCCCCGGTTCACCCACCCGTCATGCTGGCAAAAACGAGCGCACTGCGACTGACACCCCGCTTCGACGAGCCGGACAACACCGCCGTCCGCGTCGCCCTCTGGCGGGCGATGCATGTCGAGGTCGACGCTGCGCCTCACGTTCTCGAGGATGTCGTCGGTCTGCAACTGGACGCGCCAGACGCGAACTGGCGGGCACGGCAGGACATGCATCCGTTGCATCGACTCGCGGCACTCGCCCCGGGCTCGACGGTGGCGATGACATTCATGCTGCCGATCGAACTCGTCGATAAAGCCGATCAACCCGGTCTGCAGATGAGTGCAGCGGGGGCGCGCAGATCGGGCACACCCTTCGTCAGCTTCTTCGCGCCGGAGGAGATCGTTTCGGTTGCACACGAGGCCGGCTTCGGCGACGCCTCGCACATCTCGTCGAACACACTCGCCGATCGCTACTTCACCGGTCGCGCTGACGGCCTGCGCCCGTCGACAGGCGAGGACTGGCTCATCGCCAGCACGTAGTGCGACGAATGACGGACCGAGCGTGTCTCAGTCGTAGGACGTGTTGAGCTCGAAGTCGAGGCGGTAGCGGTCCCCGCTCATCACGCCCGCACTCTTGGCACCGTCGATCGCCATGGCGATCCCGTTGATCGCCGGGCTCTCGTCCGACGCCAGGAACACGACGGCAGCAGCCACTTCCGAAGCCTGCGCTACACGGGCCGCCGGGGTACTCGCCACCAACGCCGGAATCCGCTGTTCGTACTCTGCAGGGTCGTTGATCGTGCCGCGCAACATTGCCGTGTCGACGGCACCAGGGCACACGGCGTTGATCCGCAGTCCGTGCTGCGCGTAGGCGACCGCCATCGATTTAGTGAGCCCGATGACCGCGTGTTTGGAGGCGTTGTAGAGCGGATCGGACGGGCGGCCGATGAGACCGCCGTTGCTCGAAAGGTTGATGATGCTGCCCTGTCGACGCTCCAGCATGTGCGGCACGACGGCGCGACATGCGAGGTATGCGGTCTTGACATTGACGTTGAAGATGCGGTCGAAATCCTCCGGCTCGGCCTCGATCACCGATTTCGGGAGGTGGATGCCGACGTTGTTGACAAGGATGTCGATCGTCCCTGCAAGTGCGAGCACTCCGGTGACGTAGTCGGAGACCTGTGCCGGATCCGCCGCATCGACCAGCGCCTCGACAAGCTGCGCTGTGGGCTCCTGCCCCGGCTCGATCGGCTTGACATCGGATGCGTACACGGTCGCTCCCTCGGCGACGAACGCCGCCACGATCGCTCTGCCGATGCCCTGTGCACCTCCGAAGACGATGGCGTTCTTGCCCTGGAGACGGTGCATTGCGGTCCTTCGATCGATCAGACGATGTTGCGTTCGTTCCCCAGTCTGGCGGTATCGAAGCGCCTCACATCGAATTCGCTGATGTCATACGCAAGCTCACGACCGAGGTACAGGTCACGGATGATCTCCCCCGTCGCCGGGCCCATCAGAAAGCCGTGACCGGAATAGCCGGTGGCGTAGAGGAACCCGTCGACGACGTCAGATCGGCCGATGATCTGGTTGTGGTCAGGCGTGTCCTCGTAGAGGCCCGCCCAACCGCTGACGATGCCGAAATCGAGGATCCTCGGCGCGCGTCTGAGCACGGTCTCGGCGAATCCCCCGAGCCATTCATCGCGTTCGAACTCCAGGTTGAACCCGGGCGGCTCTGCCGGGTTCGACCATCCGAACAGCAGGCCATTTCCCTCCGGATGGAAGTAGAAGTTCGCAGGGAAGTCGATGGTCAGCGGCGTCTGCAGCGGCACGTCGGCGCTCGGCTCGGTGAAGGCGATCTGCCGGCGCAGCGGGGTCACCGGCAGATTGATCCCGACCATCGCACCGATCTGCGCAGACCAGGCACCGGCGGCGCAGATGACCGTGTCGGTGTCGATTCTGCCGTGACCGGTGACCACAGCACGCACGGCACCACCGCTGCTCTCGATGCCGATGACCTGACAATTGGTGACGAGCCGCGCGCCGAGCCGGCGGGCCGCAGATGCGTATCCGCTGACCACTGCCTCCGGGGTTGCCCGTGCATCGTTCGGCGACCACGACGCAGCGAGCAGACCTTCGGTACTGATGAGCGGCGAGATCCGCTGTGCCTCTTCGGGGTCGACCATCCTGCTCGGCACGCCGTGGGCGTTCTGCAGCGCCACGCTCTCCGTGAAGACGTCGACGTTCTCCTGATCCGACAACAGGTAGATATAGCCGTTTCGCTGGAATTCGATCTGCTGGCCGTACCGCTCAGGGAACTGCGAATAGATCTCAAGACCTCGCAACCCGATGGCGATGTTCGCCGCAGTGCTAAACGACGCGCGGACGCCCCCTGCGGCCTTGCACGTCGATCCGGCACCGAGTTGATCGCGTTCGAGCAGCACGACATCGGAGACCCCTGCCTCGGCGAGGTGGGCGGCGACACTCGTGCCGATCACACCTCCGCCGATGATGACAACCCTGGCGCGATCCGGCAGTTCCACGGATCCAGCGTATTCGAGACCGGCGCCCGACGAGCCAAGTCCCGGCAGTCCCAACGAGTAGGAACACGCCCCCCGGTGTGAAGGAAATACTCGATCGGCGGGATGTGTGAGGGAAATACTCGATGGGGTTTGCGTGGTGATTTTTAGGCTTCCTTACTACGGTTGGAGGAGGTCCGGCACCGCTGGCAGCGATGATCGCAGTAGCTGCGGTCATTCCTGCCTGCGACGGGAACCGAGGCGAAGGGCCCGGTCAGCTGCGGACGAGGCGGGCGACGGCAGCCGTTGCCTCGTCGATCTTCGCCTGGGCGTCTGGCCCGCCCGCTTGTACGGCATGCGAGACGCAGTGACCGAGATGATCGTGGAACAGGCCGACGGCAACGTTCTGCAAGGCTCTCGTGACTGCCGATACCTGATCGAGGACGTCGATGCAGTAGCGGTCCTCGTCGACCATCTTGGCGATGCCGCGGACTTGGCCCTCGATGCGTGCCAATCGCTTGGCGATGTCGGCTTTCTGCATTTCGTATCCGGCCATGATCAGGCTCCCCCTCGTTCGGTGACTGGTGTTTCGGTGACTGGTGATTCGGTGGCGGACGGGGCGACGGTCGAAGTTGGCGACGGACGGAATCGGCGCAGCCGCAGACTATTCGAGACGACGAAGACGCTGGAGGTGGCCATCGCCGCACCGGCGAGCATCGGATTGAGCAGACCGGCGGCGGCAAGCGGCAGCGCGGCAACGTTGTAGGCGAAGGCCCAAAAGAGGTTGCCCTTGATCACCGCAAGCGTGCGACGAGACAGTCGTACAGCGTCGACCCCTGCGAGGAGATCACCCCGAACGAGCGTGATGTCACTTGCGGCGATCGCCACATCGGTGCCCGTCCCCATCGCCAGCCCGAGGTCAGCCCTGGCGAGGGCAGCGGCGTCGTTCACGCCATCACCGATCATCGCCACGACCCGACCTTGGGCCTGCAGTCGTCGGATGACATCGACTTTGTCCGCCGGCAACACGTCGGCGAACACCTCGTCGATGCCGACGATTGCTGCGACCGATTCGGCTGCTCTGCGGTTGTCGCCGCTGAGCAGCACCGGTCGGAGGCCGAGTTGACGAAAGCCGGCGATGGCGGCGACGGACGACGGCTTGACCGTATCGGCGACGACGATGACGGCCTTCGCCGATCCGCTCCAGCCGACGAAGATCGGTGTCCGACCGAGTAGTTCGGCATCGTCACGTGCCGTACGCAACGCGTCGTCGAGCGCCAGACCGTGCTCGTCGAGGAAGCGCTCGCGCCCGGCGACGATATGCACGCCATCGACGAGGCCTTCGACGCCGAGACCACCGCTGCTGACGAACGACTGCACCGCCGCAAGCTCGATACCACGTTGCCGGGCACCTTCGACGATCGCTGCGGCAATCGGATGCTCCGAAGCGTTTTCCAACGATGCTGCGAAGCGCAGCGCTTCATCGGCGTCGACTGCGGCAGCTGGAGCGACATCGATCAATGTCATTCTGCCGGTCGTCACGGTGCCGGTCTTGTCGAGGACAACCGTGTCGATTGCCCGCGTCGATTCGAGGATTTCGGGACCCTTGATGAGTATTCCGAGCTGCGCACCGCGACCGGTGCCGACGAGCAGCGCTGTCGGTGTCGCCAATCCGAGCGCACACGGACAGGCGATGATCAAAACGGCGACCGCCGCCGTGAACGCAGTCGTTGCGCTGTTCGACGAGGCAGCAGTCAGCCAGAAGCCGAGGGTGGCGACGGACAGTGCAATCACGATCGGCACGAAGATCGCCGAAATGCGGTCCGCCAAGCGCTGGACTTCGGCTTTGCCGGTCTGCGCCTGCTCGACAAGACGCCCGATCTGTGCGAGCGCCGTGTCGGCACCGACCCTGGTCGCCCGAACGACGAGGCGTCCTCCTGCGTTCACGGTTGCTCCGGTTACATTGTCGCCAGGCCCGACTTCGACGGGAACGGGTTCACCGGTTAGCAACGACGTGTCGATCGCCGAACTGCCGTCCTCGACGACACCGTCCGTGGCGATTTTTTCGCCGGGGCGGACGACGAACCGATCGCCGACGACGAGTTGGGAGATCGGAATGCGCACCTCGGTAGCGGAACGCAGGACGCCGACATCCTTGGCGCCGAGCTCCAACAGCGCCTTCAAGGCCGCCCCGGATCGGCTCTTCGCCCGCGCCTCGAAATAGCGTCCTGCAAGGATGAAGACAACGACACCGGCAACGACTTCGAGATAGATCTGACCGGAACCGTGACCTCGTTCCGGCCGCAGCGAGAAGCCGTGGCGATAGTTCAACTGACCGGCCGTGCCGAGGAACAGGGCATACAACGACCATCCGAAGGCGGCGATCGTGCCGACAGAGATCAGCGTGTCCATCGTCGCCGCACCGTGTCGCAGGTTGAGCCACGTCGCCCGATGGAATGGCAATGCGCTCCACACCGCAATCGGAGCCGCCAACGTCAACGATAGCCATTGCCAACCGTCGAATTGCAGCGCAGGCACCATCGCCATCGCAACGACCGGGGTGGCGAGCGCGGTCGAGATGAGAAGTCGTAGACGCAGGGCGTCCGCCGGATCCCGCCGTTCGCGGTCATCGATCGTGTCTGTCACCCCGGAGTCAGCAGGAGGTCGGGGAAGATGAGCGGTGTAGCCGGTCGCCTCGATCGTGGCGAGCAGGTCTGCCGTCGTGACCGACCCGGCGAAGCGCACCTGGGCCTTCTCGGTCGCATAGTTGACGGTCGCCGAAACACCCTCCATGCGGTTGAGCTTCTTCTCGATTCGCATCGCGCACGACGCGCAGGTCATACCGCCGATGTCGAGTTGCACCTCGGCACTGTTCGTCGGTTGCAGGTCGATGGTCACGGCTCAGTGCCCCCCGTGCTGATCTGGCGATGGCGTCGACCCGGAGACGTCCGGCAGCGTCGCCATACTCGGGACGTCGAAGACGAAGGCCGCAGTATGGACACCACCCCCGGCGGAGAAGTCGAAGAACAGCCGGTAGGTGCCGCCCGACGGGAGATGGGCGTCGAAGGAGACGGTATTGCCGCCGAGCGGTGCCGGATGGGCGTGCAGATAGGCGAAGTCGGCCTCCCGGATCATCACCAGGTGCCCGGCCTCGCCGAGGTATGGATCGGTCGTGACCGTTGCCCCGTCACGAGTCACCGTGAAACTGATCGACCAGCTTCCGTCCGATGCCGCTGCTGCCGCGCGCGTCACCGTATAGCCGTCCACTCGATCTTCTGTGGTCGAAGAAGCGACCGCAGCGCCAGGCGGCAGCGCAGGCGATGCGGTCGCTGTCGAATGGCCGGCACCGGAATGCGTTGCACTGCCGACGTCGATCGGCCCGAGTGCTGCACCGGCCGCTGCTGACGCGCCAAAGATTCCGGCCAGGCCCAGGCTGTAGAAAGCGAGCTTCGCGGCGACGTTCATGGCACGAGTTCGTATCCGGCTTCGTCGACGGCGACGGCCACGGCCTGTGAATCGATCGGCGCAACGGATTCGATCGTCACGGCGCCGGTCGGCAGGTCGATATCGACAGCAACAACGCCGGCGATCTTCGAGACTTCGGCGGTCACTGCAGCGACACAATGTCCACATGTCATCCCGGAAACGGTGTAGGTCGTGCTGCTCGTGGCCATGACGGAATCCTCCTACGCCCCTGTGGTATCTATAGGGGGTAGGGGTATCATATCTACCCCCTGGGGGTACCACACCGCGCGGTGTCCAAACATCAAGCAGTATCATCCATCAATCTCGACTTCTCCAGCTGACCGACCCTCACCGAACAACAACCGCCTTTCGGTTTCTGTCTGCAGAGGCTGCTGCTGCGGGCGATTGAGCAAACATTCCGACGTCGACCACGAAGCGCAGCTCACTCTCCTGCGTGAGGCGACCTCTTCGATCGTCGATGCGCGTTTCTGGGAAGTGGACTGCCTGGGACCGTGCGAGCGGTCCAACGTCGTCGTCGTGCGATCCCAAGGAGAGCGGACCTGGCTCGGAGGGATGCTCGAAACGCCGGCGACCGAGGCTTTGGCCACTTGGATCAGCGGTGGCGCCAGACATCCACTCCCGGAGCCGCTCCGAGCACATGAGTTCCCACCGGAAACCTGAGCGGCCGCAGCCTGCGCCAAGCCAGTAGGTCGGCACCACATATCGCACATACTGCGATCTGGCGTGGCGACTACGGCGTACCAAGGCTGGTGAGGCGGCTTTCGAGGAAGCGGCAGTCGGTGTCGTTGCACGGGCAGGCGAGCGCTCGACGGTACGCGTCGATTGCATCGGCGGTCGAACCGAGTCGACGAAGGAAGTCGGCTCGTGTGGACCAGTACAGGTGCCAGCGCTCGATCGGCGAACCGGACAACTCGTCGAGCAACACGAGCCCGGCTGCGGGACCGTCCACCTCCGCAACGGCGATCGCCCGGTTGACCCGAACGATCGGTGTCCGCCAGCGAGCTTCGAGTAGCGCATAGAGCAAGACGATCTGCGGCCAGTCGGTCTCTGCGAACGAAGGAGCGAGCGAGTGCAGGCAGGCGATCGCCGCCTGAATCTGGTAGATCCCCGGACGGCGTCGGCGCAGGATCGACTCGACCATCTGCGCAGCCTCGGCGATCGCAGTGTGGTCCCAGAGGCTGCGATCCTGATCGGAGAGCAGCACGAGGTCGCCGTCGCCGTCGAGTCGGGCGCCAGTGCGCGCGTGCGTCGCCAGCATCAGTGCCGTCAGCCCGGTGCATTCCGGTTCGTCCGGCATCAGCGAGATCATCAGCCGACCGAGTCGTATCCCTTCGCCTGCAAGATCGACACGCGAAGCCAGTTCCCCGGCGGGCGCGTGGTGTCCAGCCGTGAACAGCAGATAGATCACGCGGAGGACCCCGTCGAGGCGATCCGGCAGCTCATGCGCCGGCGGGACCCGATACGGGATACGGGCGTTGGCGATCTTGGCTTTCGCCCTGCTGATGCGCTGACCGATCGTCACGTCCGGCACGACGAAGACACGAGCGATGTCGACGGTGCTCAAACCACAGATGGTGCGCAGCGCGAGGGCGATGCGTGCCTCCTCGGACAGCGCAGGATGGCAGCAGGTGAACAGCAATCGCAGGATGTCGTCGCCGACGCCATCGGTGGAGTCATCTGCTTGCCGACCGACGAACCTCGAGGTGGGCGCATCGGTGAGCATGCGGAAGGCGGCCTCCTCCTTCGGACCCCTGCGACTTTCGCGCCGGATCATGTCCAACGCCCGATGACGGGCGACAGTGGTGAGCCACGCCCCAGGGCTGTTCGGCAAGCCGTCACGCTTCCACACCTCGGCAGCCGTGAGCGCTGCATCCTGGAGCGCGTCTTCGGCGCGATCGATATCGCCGGTCAGGCGGATCAGGGTGGCCAGCACCTGGCCACCCTCGATCCGGATGATCTCGTCCAGCGGGTCCGTCGCGCCGGGACCGCTCGTGTCGAACCGCGATCCCAGCACGTCGACGTCAGCCGGCGCCGCCGCTGAAGTCGACCACCGGGCGGACCTCGATCTTGCCGTGCCACGCGCCGGGGATCTGTGCGGCCCAGTGCAGCGCCTCGTCGAGATCCTTGCAATCGAGCAGGTAGAAACCGCCGAGGACCTCCTTCGTCTCTGCAAATGGGCCGTCTGTCGTGGTGACGTCGCCGCCTTTGCCCCCGGTGACGGCAATGGTCGTCGCCGTCTTGGTGTCCTGCAGTGCTTCGCCACCGGCCATCACACCGGCTGCACCAGCCTTGTCACCGAACTCGTTGTACTCGGACATCATCGTGCCCCATTCCTCGGGGCTGAAATCGCCGTTCTCTGTGCCATAGATGAGGGCTGCATACCTGGGCATTGGCTTCTCCTTGATAGGTCGCCCTTCGGGGCGTTCGATACAGTCCGACGATCACCGATCGACGATTTCGACAACTCTCGACAACTTTCTCAATCGGCGAGTCCAGCGAGGAAGTCGACGATCGCAGCATTGACCGCATCGGGATGAGTGAGGTTGGCGGCATGGGCGCCGGGCACCTTGACAACCCCTGTCGAGCCGGACAATCCGGCCGAGAGCAGTTCCGCCTTGTCCATCGGAATCGAGACGTCCTCCGTACCATGCACCACGAGCGCCGGGCAGGAGATGTCACCGAGGCGGGTGGTGATGTCGTCGCGACCATGCAGGCAGTGCGCAGGTTCCGCCAACGCCTCTTTCGGCACGGCGCGCCATTTGGCAATCCATTTGGCGTTCTCGACCGGGTCGGCGATGATCAGGTCGGCGACCGGGTTGGCGAGGTCGTCGACCGGGCCGACTGCGAGCCAGAAGTCGACCATTCCCTGTTCGCGCGCCGCCGTCTCCTCGGACGGAACGCCTGCTTCGGTGTCGAGCAGGATCAGCGCACGGACACGCTCTGGCGCGGTCAATGCCGCCCGCAGCGACAGGAAACCGCCCTGGCTCATGCCGGCCAACACCGCCTTGTCGATTCCGAGATGGTCGAGTAGACCGAGGCAGTCCGACGCGGAGTCGTAGTAGCTGAACGGCTTGCCGTCGAACTGCGTCTTGCCGAATCCACGCTCGTCCCAGGTGATCACCCGATAAATGTCCTTGAGCGCAGCGACCTGCGGCTCGAACATCTCGTGGTCCATGAGAAATCCATGCGAGAAGATCACGGGAGGGCCGTCACCACCGTGGTCCTCGAAGAATAACTGCTGGTCGTTCACTGAGGCAAAGGTCACAGCTCGGAACGTAGCAGCGATCCCGGCCGGGCGCGACAGCGGCGGCCCCGTCACCACAGCGGGGCCGCCGCGCGCACGGAGGCAATCAACGGGGGCTCCGCCATCCCCGACACTCGAGGGTCGTTCTGCTCTGCAGTACAACACGCTCGGCGGCAGCGCTCAGCCGCCCGGATTCACGGGACGGCTGGGCAGCGGGCGTGAGCTACTTGCGAAGGGCAGCGATTAGCTGCTTCTTGTTCATTGCAGAGCGACCATCGATGGCGAGTTGCTGGGCACGCTCGTACAGTTCCTCTCGGCTCCACTGCTCATAGGGCGTGCCGGGCTTCGGCTTGTCGTCGACAGCGCTGATCGCCCGGTCGACGATTCTGTTCGCCTGCGAATCGACAGCGGCAGCGACCTTGGCACCCTGGGCCGTCGCCTGACCGGTGACTTCGTGCGATCCGGAAAAGGCGGTTGACCAAGTGCGATCGATGACCGATCGTGTCTGGCCGACGACGGTCTTGCCGGCCACCTTCGAAGCGCCGGCCACCGCCTTCACGCTGTTGCCAACGGTCTTCAGCACCGTCGTGGTGTTGTCGAATGCCGTCTGGGCGATGGCCCTGTTGAGTGCGATGATCTTGCGGGGAAGCGTGTCGGTCGCCATGGGGATACTCCTTGATTGACGTACACGGTGTGACTACCCGTGCGACACGAGGTCCAGACCTGATGTGTGCAGCGTCACAGCCAAGTCGTCGACCGATCGTCGAACTTGGGGGAACTTCCGATCGTCGAACCGGGCGGGAGAATTCGATTGTCCCGACGAGGGCGGACAGGCAAACTTGCCCGATGACCCGCTCGTTCATCTGGCTCGACGTCTTCACCGACCGTACGTACAGCGGCAATCCGCTCGCAGTTTTCCCCGACGCCGCTGGCCTGTCGGACACGCAGATGGCACAGATCGCCAGGGAGCTCAATCTCTCGGAGACGACGTTCGTCTTTCCGGCCGACGATCCGGCAGCAACGCACCGCGTGCGCATCTTGACGCCGACGCGGGAACTGCCCTTCGCCGGGCACCCGACGGTCGGCACGGCCGTCGCCCTCGCCGCATTGGAACGGGTCGCTCACGGGGTCGGCGGCGTGTCCGACGAGTTCGACTTCGTCTTTGAGTTGAGCGCCGGCCTGACGCCGGTATCGGTCAGGCGACTGGCCGATGGCTCGATGGAGGCAGCATTCGTTGCCCCGCAAACGCCGCGGCTGAGCGCCTCGCCGATCGACACCGGAGCGCTCGCAGAAGCCATCGGGTTGACGGCCGGCGACCTCGACGCCTCCGTGCCGGTCCATCTCTCCGATTCAGGCGGCACGGTGTTCTTGATGACGGTCGTCAACTCGATGGATGCGTTGCGCCGATGCCATCTCGGACGACCACTTGCGGACGTCGTCGGCGTGTACATCGCCTGCCGGACCGATGGTGGCTGGCAGTCGCGTATGTTCGCCCCGGACGCCGGCGTGGTCGAGGACCCGGCAACGGGATCCGCCACCTGTTCGTTTGCCGGCACGCTGCACGGCTTCGTCGACGGTTACGCCACGGAGGGCACTCACGAGGTCTTCCTGCGCCAGGGTGTCGAGATGGGTCGACCGAGCGCGCTGTCCCTGTCGTTCGACGTGCTCGACGGCGCCATCTCCCAAGTGCGCCTCCGCGGAGGTGCTGTCGTCATCCTGCGCGGAGAACTCGAAGTACCCGCCGGCTGATCCAGCGATGTCCGGGCGTCGCCGCTGCCGGATACCCTCGGCGCATGACCAGGGTATTGATCGCCGTCGACCACTCAGAAGAATCGTCAGCAGCCGCTCATCGGGCTCACGAATTGTTCGGTGACGATGCGTCCTACCT
>JAYTOR010000100.1:0-6479 GCA_043747685.1 Actinomycetota bacterium | reverse complement strand
GTGTCGCCATGAGCCCGTGCCGCCCGGCCTGCTCGACAGGATCCAAGCATGCTTCGGACTCGACGAACAGGATCTCGGCCTCACCTGAGGTCTGCGTCGACCTGCAAATGCGACAGACTGCGGCCCGGCTCGCTAGCCTGACCGCATGCTGCTTGCGCGTCTGCAACCTTGGCACTGGTGGCTCGGTCTGGGCCTGACCGGCCTCACCGTGATATCCGGAATCGGCTTGTTTGCCGGCTATCTCAAGAACGTCGTGCGTCCGCAGTATCCACCGAAGCAGAAGGACGACGACTGACATTCGTCGCCACGCCCGCAGCACCGGAGTTCCCATGGCTCAGCAGGATCCAGTCGACTGGCAACTCGCCATCCGCGTTGGCGCACGTCTCGCCAATCGCAAACCGGCGCTGACCGATCCGCAACTCGGCGAGCAGCTCAACGGCTTCGTCGGTACCGCAGAGGAATTGGTGGCAATGGAGACCGGCTTGCGCTCGGCGAACGGCCCGGCCGTCGCCAAAGTCGTCGACCGCGCCGAGTGGGTAGCAGCAAACGTTGCGTCGTTCCAGCGATTGATGCGCCCGATGCTCGACAAATGGTCCGAGAAACTGTCGAGCCGGGGCGACAGTGCGATCTCGAGGGCACCAATTGCGGTGAGCCGACGTATCGCCGGCGTCGAACTCGGCATGCTGCTCGGCTGGGTGAGCAGCCGTGTACTCGGCCAGTACGATCTGCTCGTCGCCGATGACGACCCGACTGCACAGGATGTCGTCTATATCGTCGGCCCCAACCTGTTGCAGGTCGAGCAAAAGTTTGGCTTCCCCCCGGACGAATTCCGCCTCTGGATCGCTCTCCACGAATGCACCCACCGAGCCCAGTTCACAGGTGTGCCGTGGATGCGCCACCATTTCCTCTCGCTCGTCGAGCAGGCGATGTCGATCGGCGATCCCACCGATCCCGGCGAGTTGTTCGCCACACTGCGACGTGCCGTCCAGGATCGTGCCGATACGCGCCAGAAGATGCAGGAGGGCGGGATGATGGCCGTTCTCGCCAAGCCGGAACAGCAGCAGGCGCTGGCGCAGATCGGCGGGATGATGTCGCTGCTCGAGGGGCACGGCGACGTGACCATGGATCGAGCCGGTGCCGGCCTGATCCCGTCAGCGCCACGTTTCTCTCGCGTCCTGTCCGAACGCCGTAAGCAGCTCAACCCATTGTCCCGGCTGGTGCAGCGGGTGACGGGTATGGAGGCGAAACTCAACCAGTACGCAGCGGGTGAGCGGTTCATCGAAGCGATCGAGGCGGTCGGCGGGACACGGATCATCGACCGCTGCTGGGAAGCTCCCGCAGCGTTGCCGACACTGCCGGAAATCCGCCGGCCCGCACTGTGGCTCCAGCGGATGGCCGTCGACGCCACCGTTGTCTGACGGTCCGCACACGGTCGATATGACGGTCGAAATGCCGGTCGAGGCGACGTTGGCCGCAGAACCGCTGATCGGTCAACTCATCGCGCGCTGCACTTTTCCGTCGGCACCAACTGCTGTGAACTGCGCAGTGTCAGGTGGCGCTGATTCGCTGGCGCTGCTCGTGCTCGCCTGCGCAAGCGGGCTACAGGTGACGGCGATCCATGTCGATCATCGACTTCGACCCGGTTCCGAGCTCGACGCCGAAGTCGTCCGTTCGGCTGCGCAGCGATTCAGGGCGTCGTTCATCGCCCTGCAAGTCGACGCCGGCGGTCGAGGTCCCAACGTCGAGGCCCGCGCCAGAGCAGCCCGATACGGCGTGTTGCCATCCGCTGTGCTGACCGGGCATACAGCAGACGACCAGGCGGAAACGATACTGATCAACCTCCTGCGCGGCAGTGGGCTCGACGGTCTCTCCGGGATGCGGCCCGATGGGCACCCGCTGCTCAACGTGCGGCGGGCCGAGACCCACCGTCTGTGCGTCGCGCTCGGACTCGAACCGGTCCACGATCCAACGAACGACGATGATTCGCTTCGTCGTAACCACATTCGCCACGAACTGCTCCCGCTCCTCGATCGGATCGCCGAACGCGATGTCGTCGCGCTCGTCGCCCGACAGAGCAACGTCTTAGGTGACGAGCGTGATCTTCTCGAAGCGCTCGCAGCGGCGCTCGATCCGACGGACGCATTGGCGCTGGCAGCCGCGCCGATCGCCCTCGCCCGCAGGGCGTTGCGCCGCTGGCTCACCAACGAGGCCGGCTATCCACCGGACGCTGCAGCCGTCGAACGCGTGCTCGGCGTCGCCAGGGGGGCTGTCATCGCCTGCGAAATCACCGGCGGGCGCCGGGTCAGCCGTCACCAGCAACGACTCCGGCTCAGCTGACACTCGCTCGGAACGGACTGCGTTTCGCAACGGATCGCGTGCTCCACCGGACAAAGCCGCCGGCGGACGGGGGCCAGGAGGTTTACAGCAGGCGGGGGGTGGTGAGGATCAGTTGCCGGGCCCACGGATCGAGCTGGCGACCGGCGATGCGCTCGGTGATGGCGATCGCCTGCGATTCATCGGGTACGAGACCGGACCAGCGGATATAGCCGCCCATGATCCCGATGAGGCGATCCCCGACTTCTTCACCGTGGATGACGATCTTCGTTCCGGCATTGATGAGCTCGCGCAACTCTCGGTAGAAGTGCGACAGCCAGAGGTTCTGATCGTCCGCAGCGCTGAACGGGCGGTGGCGGTAGTTGACGCCGAGTTCCTCGTAGTTGTGCAGGTTGTGCGGCGCCGGGATGATCGAAATGATGCATCCGAACCCGTTCTCGCGGATCCAGATGATCTCTTCCTGACGGCGCACGCGACGATGGTTTTCGCCGTAGCCGCCAGGACGTTCGCAGACCGCCAACTTGTCCTTGATGATCCATGTGAAGTTGCGCGGTGTGATGCCGAGCGCCCACTTCCCACGTAAACGCGGCGGCATCAGTTGGTCCTCATGAGGAATAAACCGGCGCCAGACACAAGGAATAATACTAGTGCTGCGCCCTTCTGCTCTTGTTTGGTTCTCGCATGATTTCCCAGCAAATACGCCATCTCGCACGTTCCTGACCTTCAGGTGCAGTTGATCTTGTCTACGATCGCGAGATGGCTTCACCTGCGAACTGGCATCCTGATCCCACCGGTCGTCATCAACTCCGCTACTGGGATGGCAATGGCTGGACCGACCACGTCAGCACCAATGGGCAGTCCGGCGTCGACCCGATGCCGGCGATCGCACCCAATGCAGATGTGCAGACCACGGGTGTCAACATTCGCATGACGGCCGAGCAGATCCAGAAACAGGTCGGGATCGGTGGCATCGGCGGTGCCGGCATCTCGACGGTCAGCCAGGGTGGCGGAACCATCTTCACCGAGCCGGTGCTGGTCGTCAACCAGAAGGCCAAGCTCATCGAGGTCACCAACCAGTACGCCGTCTTCAGCGCCCAGGGACAGCAGATCGGCAGCGTCAACGAGGTCGGTCAGAGCAAGGCAAAGAAGGTGCTGCGGGTCGTCAGTAACCTCGATCAGTTCATGACCCACACGCTCGAAGTGCGCGATCCGAACGGCATGGTGCTGATGGTGCTGACCCGTCCGCGCAAGTTCATGAAGAGCACCGTGATCGTCGCCGACGCCCGCGGCCAGGAACTCGGCAAGATCGTCCAGGAGAACATGGTCGGCAAGATCCATTTCGGTCTCGAGGTCAACGGCCAAGCGGTCGGTTCGCTGAAGGCGGAGAACTGGCGTGCATGGAATTTCCGTATCGAGGACAACTCCGGAACCGAGGTCGCACGGATCACCAAGACGTTCGCCGGTCTGGCAAAGGCGATGTTCACCGATGCCGACAATTACGTGGTCCAACTCCACGGGCTGATCCCGCAGCCGCTCCTCAACCTCGTCATCGCCTCGGCGCTGTCGGTCGACACCGCCCTCAAGCAGGACTCGCGATAGGACAAGCGTCGACGACGCTCAACGTCAGCTGTGCGCTGTCCCCGACCGAGTCCGTCTCGTGAGTCTTCCCGGCTGACACCGGGTCGCTCTGGCAGGACGGTTCTCGCTACCGGCGGGTACGTTAGGCGATCGTGCGGGGACGGCGGGTCGTGGTCAGCGGAATGGGTGGCGAGCTCGGCTCGCTCGTCGCCTCGATATTGGAAACCGACGACACCATCAGCGAGCTGATCGGAGTCGATGTCGATCCGCCACGGCGGCGCCTGCGCCGGGCTCGATTCCACCGCGTCGCTCCAACGGACCGCAACCAACTCGTCGAGCTGATCACGAGGTTCGATCCACACGTCGTGCTGCATCTCGGCGTCTACGAGCCCGATGCCAGGGCAACGGAGCGGGAGGCGGCCAGATGGACGCCGGCAGCCGCGTTGGGAGTGCTCGGCGCCGCCGCTGAATGCCCGTCGTTGGAAGCAATCGTCGTCCGCTCCGGTACCGAGGTCTACGGTCGGCGCCGAGGAGCAGTGACTCGCCCTGACGAGGATGCGCCCATCGCTCCGACCTCACCGTTCGGTACACAGCTGGCGGCGGTCGAGCAAACGGCGTTGGCAGCAGGGAGAGCGGCCGGCGTGCCGACGACACTCGTCCGTTTCGCCCCGGTGATGGGTGGCCACGTCCCCTCACCACTCGGTCGTCTACTGCGCCTGCCGGTGGTCCCCTTCAGCCTGCTCGCCGACCCGGCGTTCGACGTCGTCGATGGCCACGATGCCGCCGCCGCACTCGTCGCCGCCGCATCCAGCCGGTACGACGGAGCGGTGAACGTCGCCGCGAGCGGCTCGATCACGATTCGCCAAGCCTTGCGAAGCGGCAGCCGGCGGACGATTCCGTTCTTTGGCCCGGAATGGTCGATTGCCAGGCCGATACTGGCGATGCACGGCGCTCCGATTCCCTTGCACGTCATGGAACTCGTCCATCGCGGCCGCCTCGCCGACGGCTCCCGGGCTCGGGAGATCCTCGGTGTCAGTCCGCTGCTGCGGACGTCAGAGGTCATCGACCGGGTCTTCCAGTGGGAGTCCGTCGTCCACATCCGTCCGATCAAGCCGCCCCAGCGGATGGCCTCATGACGTCGCCGGACACCCCGACAGTGACAACAGTGACGACAGTGACACCACTGTCGACGGCGAAGGGGACGCGTCGACGGCGTGCCGCACCCAGAACCGCTGCCGCCATGGGTACGACAGATCTCGTCGAGGCAGCACAGGAAGCGGCCGCCGACAACCCGTCCGATCTCGCAACACAAAAGGGCGAGCGTCTCATCGGTGACGATCCGTGGGGCCGGAGCACCACCTTCTGCCGGTGGGCCGCCCGCCTCGCAGGCATCCGCTGGAACGTCTCCGTCGGCGGGATCCAGCACATTCCGGCGACGGGAGCAGCGTTGATCGTCTGCAACGAGCGCCTCGGTGGATTCAATCCACTGCTCACGGCCTGGGCGTTGACCGAGCGGTCCGGCAGGGTCGTGCGTTTCACCGGCGTCGTCGACATCGCCCCGATCGGACCGTTGTCACGCAAGATCGGTGGGCTGCTGTCCGACCCGGCCGAAGTCGCCGGCGCACTGCGAGCCGGCGAAGTCGTGCTGATCGTCGCCTCAGCGACCAGGATGGGACGCCACGCAGGCAGGATCAGTGCCGAGCAGATCGAAGCAGCGGCAAGCCTGGGCGTGGCCATCATCCCGGTCGCGGCCATTTCGGCACCGCTGTCGCGGTCGGCACGCGTCGAAGTCGGTGAACGGATTCATCAGCGAAAACACCGCGTCGGGCCGTTGATAGGTCCGGAACTGGCGGACGAAACACGCTTCCGCCTCCAGCGCCTGCTCGATCAGACCGCGCAGCCAGGCTCGTTGATGTCGGTGGTCTCGGCATGAGCGCAGCGCCGGGCCGGCGACGGTTGCCGACCAGATGTTCGCCGGGGCGGCGACAAGAGAGAGCGAGCTAGCAATGGCCTACGCACGTGCAGCCGACGGCACCCGTTTGCACTATGAGGTTTGGGGACCGCGCGATGGCGAACCGGTGCTGTTGATCCAGGGCCTCGGTACGGACAAGAACGGCTGGAACCTGCAGCGTTTCCCGCTGGCGTTGCGCTACCGCACGATCGCCCTCGACAACCGCGGGGCCGGCCGCAGCGACAAGCCGTTCGGCAAGTACACGATGGAGCAGATGGCAGACGATGCCGTCGCCGTGCTCGATTCGGCTGGGGTCGAATCGGCGCACATCGTCGGCGCCTCGATGGGCGGCGGGATCGCCCAGCTGATCGCCGTCCGTCATCCTCGACGGGTGCGTTCACTCGTTCTTGCCTGCACCGCCTGCAGCAACCATCCGTGGCGTAGGGAACTGTTCGAGGAGTGGGCGTCGATTGCCGCCGAGCGAGGCATGGGCGCACTTGCCAAGAAGGCGGCCAGGTGGGTCATCGGGCCACGATCGTTCCGCCGTGTCTCGCCGCTGTTCGGTTGGCTCGGCCCATTGGCGATGACCCGTCCGTCGCACGCTTTCGTCTCGCAG
>JAYTOR010000099.1:0-27718 GCA_043747685.1 Actinomycetota bacterium | reverse complement strand
CGTCGCAGAACGGCTGGCGCTCCGATTCGCCGCAGCGACAGAGCGCATAGCGGGAGGTCGTTTGACCTACTCCGTCGTCTGCCACGTCATCGGCTCCCCGTGCTCGGAGAGGACCTCCCGCCGGCGTGTCAGCGGCACGGCGCCGCTCACGAGATGCGGCCCGTTCGGGGCCACCTTGATCGCTGCCGCCGCCACCTGTTGTTCGATCGCTGCCGCCGCAACCTGCTGCTCTTCGTCGCTCATCTCGCCGACGGTAGCCTCGGCCGACCACCGCATCGGCGGGCTGAATACGGCCGGCAGAGTCGCTGCACAGCACCGGCGCTACTGTGCGGCGATGCGAGCCGCCGTGATGCAGGAATGGCAATTGTCGATCGAGGACGTGGCCGATCCTGTTCCGAAGGCCGGCCAGGTGCTGACGAAGGTCCTCGCCTGCGGCATCTGCGGGAGCGACCTGCACATGTTGCGCCATGGTGCCGAACAGTTCCGACTGGCGGAGGAATTGCGCTCGGAAGCTCCGCCCGATCCGTTGCAACCCGTTCTCTTCAGCCCTGACCGTCCGACGATCATGGGCCACGAGTTCTGCTGCGAGGTCATCGACCTCGGCCCCGGCTGCAGCAATCTGCGCGTTGGCGACATCGTCGTCAGCATGCCGGTCGCTTTCGACGAGTGCGGCCTGCACGGCATCGGCTATTCCAACGACTACGCCGGGGGTTACGCCGAACTCCTCGTGCTCAACGAACTGCTGGCCATCAAGGTGCCGAGCGGCCTGACCGCCGACATCGCCGCGCTCACTGAGCCGTTCGCCGTCGGCGTCCACGCTGTCGTCAAGAGCCGAATCAGCAGCGGGGAATCGGCGATCGTCCTCGGGCTCGGGCCGGTCGGGCTTGCCGTCGTCGCCGAACTGAAGCGCATGGGAATCGGGCCGATCGTCGCCGCCGACTTCTCCGCAAAACGTCGTCAGCTCGGTGAGTCGATGGGAGCCGATGTCGTCGTCGACCCACGTGAACTGACGGCGATCGAGGCCTGGCGGAAAGCAGACGGCATCCGGTCGCTGGTCATCTTCGAAGCGGTCGGGGTCCCAGGCATGATCGATCAGGCGATGCGCATCGCACCGAAGAACGCCCGCATCCTCGTCGTCGGCGCCTGTATGCAGGCCGACTCGTTGTATCCGATGATCGGCATCACCAAGGAGATCAACATCCAGTTCGTCTTCGGCTACGCGCCGGAGGAGTTCTCCTCGTCGCTCGAGGCGATCGCCGAGGGTGACGTCGACCTGTCGCCATGGCTGACCGGCACCGTGTCGATCGACGGTGTCCCGCAGGCATTCGCCGATCTCGCCAATCCGGAACAGCACGCCAAGATCCTCGTCGTACCATAGGCAACGTGAGCGAGACGATCAGCCAGACAGCTACCGAGAGCGGGGAGGCCGAGCAGGCGCAGGACGAGCAGGCGCAGGACGAGCAGGCGCAGGACGAGCACGGCCAACGAGCCGAGCACGACAGCTTTCCCCGTCAGTTCGCCAGGACCCAGCGACTGACGCTCGGCGAACCGCGAAACGTCATCGTGTCGCCAGATGGTGCCCGCGTCGTCTTCTGCCGGTCGCGTGGCGGCAGCGACGCTGTCAACTGTCTGTGGGTCCTCGACGTCGAATCGGGTATCGAACGACTTGTCGCCGATCCTGCGGCGTTGCTCGACACCGGAGCCGACATCGATCTTCCGGATGCTGAAAAGGCGCGACGAGAACGGGCGCGTGAGGGTGCCTCCGGTGTCGTCGGTTTCGCCACCAACGCAGACGTCTCCGTCGCTGCATTCGCGCTCGCCGGTCGCCTCTTCGTCTGCGGCCTGCTGTCGGGGAGCGCCCGCGAACTCGACGTCCACGGCCCCGTTTTCGACCCTCGCCCTGACCCCACCGCCCGACGACTCGCCTATGTCTGCGAACGATCGCTGCGTGTTGCCGAACTGTCAGGGGCTAGCAACGAACTCGTCGGCGAGGACGACCCCGACGTCTCGTGGGGCGTTGCCGAGTTCATCGCTGCGGAGGAGATGGGCCGCAGTCGCGGCTACTGGTGGTCGCCGGACGGAACGCAGCTCGCAGTGACCCGCGTCGACACCTCACCGATCACGCGCTGGTGGATCGCCGACCCCGCGCATCCCGAGCGTCAACCAACGGAGATCGCCTATCCCGCTGCCGGAACCGACAATGCCCTCGTGACGTTGCACATCTTCGACCTCCATGGCATTCGTCTCGATGTCGACTGGGACCGCCAGACGTTCCCGTATCTCGCGGGCGTCACGTGGGGCCAGCGCCTGCTGCTCACCGCCCAGTCCCGGGATCAACGAGACCTGCGGGTGTTCGCAGTCGACACCACCACCGGCGAGGCGAACACCGTCTACTCCGACGACGATCCAGCCTGGGTCGACCTCGTACCGGGTGTGCCGATCGAACTCGGCAAATCGTTGGTGATGACCGGCGACCGTGACGGTGCCAAGCGACTCATCGTCGACGAGGCGGCAGTGTCGCCGGTCGATGTGCAGGTCCGCTCCGTCGTCGCTTCGACCGCTGACACCGTGCTGTTCCTTGCGAACCCGCTCGACGACCCATTGACGCAATCGCTGTGGTCGTGGTCCGCGGCAGGCGGCGCCGAGCAGCTGACCACGGACTTCAACGTGTTGTCGGCAAGTCGTGGCGGAGCAACGACGGTCGTGCGATCGGCGTCGATGCAGACCGTCGGTGCGACGACTCGGGTCCTGGACGGACCGTCACTGATGCGGTTCAGCGAAGCGCCGCTCGTCACGCCGAATGTGACGATCATGCGCGCCGGAAGCCGCGGCATCGTCACCGCCGTCGTCCTGCCGCACGGTGCAGACCCCGCCGTCAAGCTGCCCGTGCTCGTCGACCCCTACGGCGGACCACACGCCCAACGCGTGATCAATGCCCAGGCCGCGTACCTGTCTGCGCAATGGTTTGCCGATCAGGGTTTCGCAGTGGTAATCGCCGATGGCCGCGGCACGCCAGGCCGCGGCAGCGTGTGGGAGCGCGAAGTACACCTCGATCTGGCGACTGCGGTGCTCGACGATCAGATCGATGCGCTCCAGGCCGCAGCCGCCGACACGCCGCAACTCGACATGACGCGTGTCGGGATCCGCGGCTGGAGTTTCGGTGGCTACCTGGCAGCGCTTGCCGTACTCCGCCGGCCCGACGTTTTCCACGCAGCGATCGCCGGTGCGCCCGTCACCGAGTGGCGCCTCTACGACACGCACTACACCGAGCGATACCTCGGCGACCCGAACGTCGACGCCGGACCGTACGACACCTCGTCACTGCTCACCGAAGCTGCCAATCTGATCCGCCCGCTGCTGCTGATCCACGGACTCGCCGACGACAATGTCGTCGCCGCCCACACACTGCAACTGTCCTCGGCGCTGCTCGCCGCCGGCCGCCCACATCAGGTTCTGCCGCTGTCCGGCATCTCGCACATGACGCCGCAGGAAGTCGTCGCCGAAAACCTCCTGCTGTTGCAACTCGAGTTCCTGCGCACCTCGCTGGCGATCACCGCCTGATCCCCGCACGGGGCGCTCGCTTGCGAGCCCGATCGGGCATATCGGCTACCGTTTCGGAGGTGATCGATGACCTCAAGCGCCTGTACCGCGGCGTCGCTGTCCATGCCAACGCAGCCGATGAACACGAGGCTGCACTCTCGCTCCTGCTGCTGATGATGATCTCCGACCGCAAGCTGCGCCTCGACGAGCAGGACGAGATCGAAGCCTTCATCAACGATTCCGAATGGGCATCCGACACCTTCGACATCGGATCGAGATTCGGTTCAGCGATGGCGAGGGCACGGACCGCTGTCCGTAGCGATGCAGGCATCGATGCACTGCTCGATGAGGTTGACGGCAGTATCGCCAGTCGCATTCTGCGTTCCGAACTGCATGCCGCCTGCAAAGCTGTTTCTGAAGCCGACCACGAAACGGCGCCGGAGGAAGCCAGTCTGCTGGCCAAGATCGAGGCACTGTTCGGTCATCCCGGAGCCACCGCAGCGCATGATCCGGAGACTGCGTCCGATGCAGGTGAAGGCGCAGATGCGGACTCGACTACGAGCCCGAGTACGGAATCGGCCGCCGGTCCCGATGCGGGCCCCGGTCCCGACGAGGGCCGCGGTCCCGACGCCGTCGCTGACGAGCCGGCCGCCTGAGTACTCAGCGCCGCTGATGATCGATCGGTGCCTACGCTGGCGCCGAGACTCGCATCTGCTGCGATATGCGGTGCCAACGACGACGAGCGCCGACCAGCGGCTGGTCACTGCGAGCCCGACGAGGCTGATTCTGCCACGAACGGTAGGCTGAGCCACCGGTTTTTGTCGTCGGACAACCACACCCTCACCCACACCCTCAACCGGCACGGGGTCACGGCGTTGACGGGAGACAGGTCGAGTTGGACATCGCCAAGCTACTGCGATTCGTATGGCAGCCACGATCGAACGCCTGGCGTGCGGCGACTGCTGCGATCGTGCTCGCCGGCGCCACGATCGCCGTCGTGGCCACCAACGGGCCGTCAGCAACGATCCAGCCGGTCTCCGTCAACGGCAGGACCTGGCTGCCGATCGCTCGCGGTGCGCACTCGTCGCTGATCCTCGCCAACGGCATTTCAGGACTGGTCGAAGCTGGAGGCGAGAACGAGGCGGTCGATCTACCGACGAACCTGTCGTTTGCCGGCTCGAGTGCCGCAGCGACCGTATTGCAGTCTCCGCTCGCCTCCGTCGTCATCACCAACGACACCCACCGCGAAACACTCCTCGACATCGCACCAGGCTCGCACTCGCTCCTGTCCGGCGAGGCGATCGTCAGTTTCGGGGCGAAGGCCAGCGTTCATCGGCTCACCGGCGATTCGATCGGCCTAGCGACTGACGTCGTACTCGACGGCGGCACGATCGTCGACGCCCCACCGGTCGCCGACGCCGAGGGTCGCGTGTGGACGCTGATGGCCGGGCCTGCAGGTCCCGCAGCGATCACCGTCTCTCCGGACAACGGCACCGCAACGACGACCAACGTGTCAGGTGATCTCGGCACCCTCATTGTCGTCGACGGACTGGTGTACCACGCGTCGGCTTCGGGAATCACTCCGCTCAGCGGTGGCAAGACATTGGCGTCGCCGGGCGCAGGCGGCATCATTCCCACTCTCGCCGTCGCCACCGCAGGCATATGGGCCGTTGCCAACGCCACCGTCGTGACCGTGACGGCCGCCAGCGCGCAACAGACGATCACGGCACCCGGCGACATCACGGCAATGGCGATCTGGCACGGCAACGTCTGGATCACAGCCGGCGGCGTGCTGTACAAGCTGGCGAACGACACCTTCTCCCAGGTTGCTTCGCTGCATGACGCCGCTCGGCCCTACGTCGATGGCGGCAGGATGTGGTTCGTCGGGACCGACACTGTCGTCTCCGTGGACGACCGCCAGAATGCTGTCGTCTTCGACCTCTCGTCCGTCGACATCGCTTTGTGCATACAGACCTGCTCGGCGGCAGACGCAGCGAGGTACATCGAAGACCAGCCGAAGACCACCGCCGGCAGCGCAACAACCGAACCGCCCTCGCGGATCACGCTGCCCCCCGTGCTGCCGACCCCGCCACCGACGTCGCCCGTGACGCAGGCACCGGTCACCGTGACACCGCCGACCACACAACCACCGGCAACCGCACCGCCCGCCACCCAGCCAGCAGAACCGGAGACGACGCGAGCCGTCACCGCTGCGCCGACGCACCCTGCGGTCATCGCAACCATCGCCGCTCCAGTCGTCGAGGTGACGAACCCTCCAGCCACCGTGCAGGCGACCGCAGTGGCAGAACCGACGGCTGCGCCACCCACCCAGGCTGCGCCAACGGATCCTGCCGTCGTATTGACCGACCCCCAGCCGCTCCCGACCGTGCCGCTCGCGTCGCCGCGGCCGACCCGTCCGGCGAGGCCGAATCCAACTGCACCGCCGACGGAGCCGGCCACCGTCGCCGAAACTGCGGTCGCCGATACTGCGGTCGCGGAAACAACCGCCCCAACCGACACGACCCCTCCAACAGCAACCGGACAGATCATCCTCGCCTTCACCAGCGGCGACGATCCGCTCACCGGCGACTCGACCACCATCGCCGCCGGCTGGGCCGGCGATGCGAACAGTTGCTTCGGCGGGATCGGCGTCGGCACGCTGTCCTGGTCAGGGGCCGGCAGCGGCTCGCAGTTGGTGCAGCTGAACTTCGGCGGGACGACAAACGCCTCGATCAACATCGCCCCTGGCACGCTCACCGTCACCTTCACCGTATGCGGACAATCGGCGCAGATCAGCAGGGCCGTCGGTTCGAACCAGCCGGCGATCGGCAACATCGGCTTCAGCCCGCCCGCACCACAGCCTGGGCAGTCGGTGCAGGCGAGCGCTTCGATCAACAATGTAGGCTGGCGAGTCGTCGGAGCGAGTTGGCTCGGTGGTGTCTGCGCGCAGGGGACTGCTTCGCTCGCATCGTCGTTCAACCAGACGTCGACGTCGGCGACACTGCAGAGCGATGTGCCCGGACCGTATTGCGTCACCGTCATCGTGTCCTTCGCCAAAAGCGGCAACTCCACGACCGCCAACGGCCAGGGCCAGGTCGTCATCGGCGCAGCGGCAACGACTCCACCGACCGGACCGGCATCGACCACACCCGGATCGACGACCACGACGGTGGTCGGGACACCAACCACGCCCGCTCCGACCACCACGGCACCGGCCACCACGGCACCGGCCCCGACGACCACGGCGCCCGCCGCCACCACCACCAAAGCACCCGCCGCCACCACGGCACCTGCTCCGACGACCACAGCGCCACCCGCCACCACCAAAGCGTCCCCTGCGACCACGACCGCACCCCCGACAACGACCAAAGCACCCCCCACCACCACCAAAGCCCCAGCAACGACGACCAAGGCACCCACGACAACGACCAAGGCACCAGTCGCCACGACCAAAGCACCGCCGACGACGTGAAGGGCTGACTCGTACATGACGAATCAAGGACCAGAGCAAGCATCGAACCACGTGAGCTTCGGGCCGGCACCGAGTACGCCGCGGGTCCTCTCCGGGGCGCCGACACTCGCCTCGCCGCAATTCGACACCTCCCGAAACCCGACCTCAGGAGCTGTCTCCGAACAGGAGGTCGCCTGGTTCGCAGAGATGTTCGGACGGATCGCCGGCAATATCGGGCAGCGCATCCACGGCAAGGTGCAACAGGTCAGCCTGGCGCTGCTGGCGCTGGTTTCGGAAGGTCATCTTCTGCTCGAAGACGTGCCGGGCGTCGGCAAGACGAGCCTCGCGCGGGCGATCTCCGAGTCGATCAGTGGTTCCTGGAGCCGTCTGCAGTTCACCCCGGACCTGCTGCCGTCCGATGTGACCGGCATCTCGATCTGGAATCAGGGAAGCCAGCAATTCGAATTCCACCCTGGCCCCGTGTTCTCGAACCTGGTGATCGGCGACGAGATCAACCGGGCGTCGCCGAAGACGCAGTCGGCGTTGCTCGAAGTGATGGAGGAACGACAGGTCACCGTCGACGGCACGGCGCGAATGGTTCCGCGACCGTTCGTAGTGGTGGCGACACAGAACCCGATCGAGATGGACGGCACGTACAACCTGCCAGAGGCGCAACTCGACCGCTTCCTGTTGAAGATGTCGATCGGGTACCCGGATGCGGTGGCCGAGGCGCGCATCGTGCTCGCCAGACACGGCGGAGCACCCGGCCCACTCGAACCCGTCGTGTCGCTCGAGCAGGTGAGTCGGATGATCCAGATCTCGTCGAGCATCCGACTCGATCGCCAGATCGTCGAATACGTCGTCAACCTCGTCCACGCCACACGACGTACCGCCGACATTCGTCTCGGATCGAGTCCGCGCGGCACGATCGGTCTGCTCCGTGCGGCGCAGTCGTTGGCAGCAGCGGAGGGCCGCTCGTTCGTCATCGCCGACGACGTCAAGCGGCTGGCGATCCCCGTACTGGCCCACCGGATGCTCGTCGCTCCGGACGCCCAACTGCGCGGTATCACCGCCATCCAGGTGGTGACCGATCTGCTGAACGGAGCCAGGGTCCCAGGGGGCGTCGGTTGACCGAGCGGCCTCCGACCATGCACACACGACCATGCACACACGACCATGAGCACACGACCATGAGCACACGACCATGAGGATGACGCGCAATGGCCGCAGCGTGCTCGTTGTCAGCCTCGGGCTGATCGGGCTCGGGCTCGTCGCCGGCATGCGCGGCGCGTTGCTCATCGGCGTCTTCGGGCTGGTGAGCCTTGCGGCTGCGTGGCTGCTCGTCGCCGAGGTACCGCAGTTGATCGTCAGCCGCTCGGTGACTCCGAACGAGGTCGAACGCGGGGCTCCTGCCGAAGTCCGACTCACTTTCTCGTCGACGGGCAGACGAAAGCCTCGACCGATGACGATCATCGAGAACGTCGCCGGCCAACAGAAGGCGGCGACGCTGCCGGCGATCAGCGGCGACCAGACCCACGAATTGCGCTATCCGCTACTGACAACCAGGCGTGGACTGGTCAGTGCAGGGCCGATGGTGGTCAGGCGCAGCGATCCGTTCAACCTCGTGCGCGCCGAGCGTCGATACGGCGACGTCTCGACGGTCAGCGTGCGTCCGCGCCGCTACCGGCTGCGCATGCTGCCGTCCGGGCGTCAGCGAGATCTCGAAGGTCCGACACGTGAACGGTCAGAAGGCAGTTCGTCGTTCCATCAACTCCGGCTCTACGTGCCGGGTGACGACCTGCGTCGGATCCATTGGAAGACCTCGGCGCGCACCGGGGAGCTGGTCGTGCAGCAACTCGTCGACACCACACGCCCGGAGGTCGTCGTCGTCCTCGACAATCGTTCGGCGGTGATCACCGAGGAGGATTTCGAGAGCGCCGTCGAGGCGGCCGCCTCCGTCATCCTCGCTGCCGAGAACAGCGGCTTCCCGACGATGCTCGTCTTCGTCGGGGATCAGAACGTTGTCGACCTCGACGGCCGTCCGATCCCCCACCTCGATCGACTCACCGCTGTCAGCCGGACGGACAGCGGATCACTGCTCGAGTTGGCCAATGCGACCAGCGGCAGCGGTCGAAGCCTCGTTTTCCTGACGGGGGAAATCGGCGCGGCGGATTTTGCTGCGCTGTCGCGCCTCGCTCGCGGGTTCCGGCTGGCGTACCTCGTGTCGATCGTCGAGCAGCGTTCAGCCCCGATGGTCGCACCGCCTGGCATGCGATCGATCGCCTGCGCAGACGGTCCGGAATTCGCGGCGCACTGGGCGACGCTGTGAACGAGGCGCTCGCACCGTCACCGTGGGCGTGGCCCGCCGTGTTGCGTACGATCATTCTTCCTTCGGTGCTCGCTGCGATCGCCGGTATCGCCCTGCATCGCTCGCTGAGCCTCACCGTGTTGACCTACGGCATTGCCATCGGCGTCGCCGGTGGCCTGGCGATCGCCCTCGTCCCGGCTCTCCTGCACCGTCGCCGTCTCATCGGTTCGATCGCTGCCATCTGCTTCGTCGACGTCCTCATCGGCATCGCCGTATTCATGGCTGCGGCGCGCTCGGTTCGTGGGCCGCTCGCGGTCGTAGCGGCGTTCGGGAACTTTCTGGTCGTGCGGCTGCCGGCCGCCGGGCTCAGCGGCCTTGCGGTGATTCCAACGCTCGTCGTGATGCCGACGACCGCCGTGGCGATTGCAGCTGCGAGGCGTAACTGGACGATGCTCTCGATTGCCGTCCCGCTCGCCGCTCTGCTCGCGGCGTCGGCGCTGGTGGTGCCGATCGGATCGAGTCCTGTCGTCGCCGTCGGCTTCGTCCTGGTGGTCGCCGTCGTGTTGCTCCTCGATGCTCGACGGCAGCTCGTCGAAATCGAACCGCTCGTCGGTGCAACGGTAGCCGCTCATCGCCACAGCGTCGCCGCCAGGTCGCTGCTGCCGATCACTGTCGCTTTGGCGTGCGCCATCGGTATCGCCTTCGTGCCGCTGCGTTCGACGCTGGACGTTCGTGATCTCGTCGACGCACGATCGGTCGAGGTCCTCGACCCCAACCCGCTGGCCGTCGCTGCCCGGCTGCGGCTCAACGCCGGCCAGCCATCCGATATCACCGCTGACGACGTGATCGTTTCCGGACCATCTCCGGGACGGCTCCGACTGGCGGTCATCGACCGCTACACCGCCGAGGGATGGGAACAGGACGCGACCTACGCGATTACCGGAAGTTCGCTCGACCCCGGCCCGATCCTCCCAGCGCAAACAACGGATACTTCGCAGCGGTCGACGATCACCGTCGTGCCGGGTGCTCAGCAGTCACAGTTCGCCGGCATCCCGACGGGCGGCTCACCGATCAGCGTCACCGACCCGAACGGCGTGCGTTACTCGTCCTCCGCCGGCGTGCTGCTCGGCAAGAACTGGCAGGCGACGGTGACGTACCACGCGCTCGTCCGTAGCGGAGACAAACCGAACATCGTCGAAGCCCCATCGGAGCAAGCGACGCCGAATCTTTCGCACTGCCCGGCGTCGGACACGCTGCGACGCACGGCGAACGTGCTCGTCGCCGATGTCGTGAGTCCGCTCGACCGCCTCGCCAGGATCGATGCATGGCTCAAACTGCAACGGATCTACGACCCGGCAGCACCTGGCGGGCAAACGCTCCGCAGCGTCGAACGTTTCCTCGAACAGGACTTCGCCCGCGGCAACCTGGAGATGTTCGTCACCGCCGAGACACTGCTCGCGCGCTGTGCAGGCGTGGCTGTCCGCGCCGTCGTCGGCTATCTCCCACCCGGTGCCGATACGGCCACCACCTATCGGGCCAGCGATATCACCGCCTGGATCGAGACTCCGCTCGCACGGTCGGGATGGGTCGTCACCGACCCGATTCCGACGGCAGCCGAGCAGCAGCGACAGGCTCAGGTCGCCCGTCAGCCGCAGTCCGAACAGACACCCGTCGTCAAGCCGCTCCCACCACCGTCGACACGACAGGTGCTGCCGAAGGGCATCCCGACGACATCGCATGCGGTGCTGTGGACGGTTGCTGCGGTCGTCAGCTTCGTCATCGTGCTCCTCGCACTATGGGCCTTCGGCCTGCCGGCTCTGACCGACCGGCGGCGGCGGCGCAGTGCCGCCGTCGACGCTGCGATTCTTGCTGCATGGGTTTCGGTCACTGATCGGCTCGTCGATGCCCGGCTGTCGCTCGGTTCACACTGGACCCCTCGCGAGACGGTGCAGCACACCAACGGCACCGTTCCATTCGGCGTCACCCGCATGGCGACCGAACTCTGGCCTCTCGTCGACATGGCGCGCTTCGGCGGCGACCTCGCGACAGCGCAACATGCGGAGCTGGCATGGGCGCTTCGCGACGAGATCGTCCGCCTGTCGCCGCACCGCTGGAGTCGGGCTGCACAGACAGTGTCGCATCCGGTCAGGACCGCGCGCCGGTACCGCACCGCTCGACGTGTCGATGTCGGAGCGACACGATGGACGGGTGTCGTGCCGGCCTCGTTGCTGGCAACGACGAAGGCAGACGCGATCAGGATCGACGGCGTCGAACTCGACGTGCTGCTCGGCAGTGGATCGACCTCGGACGTCTATCGCGGTCGCCGCACGGGTGACGACCATCCACTTGCGGTCAAGGTCTTCAAGTTCGCCGTCAGCGATTCGGTGTACACCAGACAGCGTTTCGAGTGGGAGGCGCGGGTCGCCAAGCTCGTGTCGGGCATTGCCAATCTCCCAGAGATCCACGAGAGCGGAATGACCGCGTCAGGGCTCCCCTACCTGACGATGAGGCTCTATGACCAGGGCACGCTGTTCGACCGCGTCCGACGCGGCGGGCCGGTCTCCATCGGTGAAATCAGGACGGCTGGTATGGAGTTGGCGCAAGCGCTGGAGATGCTCCACCAGCACAGCATCCTGCACGGCGATATCAAACCGGAGAACATCTTCATCGACGACGATGGGCTGATCCTCGGCGATCTCGGCTCCGCCTGGTTACGCGCCGATGGTGGCCCCGCTGCTGGTATGACGCCTCCGTATGCAGCCCCCGAGGTGTGGCGCGGTCAGGCACCGACCGTCGCCTCCGACATCTACTCGCTCGGGCTGACGTTGTTGTTCGCAGCGACCGGCAGGGTTCCCGTTGCCGGCGTGGCGATCGACATCATCGACATCACCGAAGCGTTCGGAGACGGCGAACTCGCGCCGCTGTTCGAGGTCGACCCGCGGCGCCGTCCGCGCCGGGCCATCGACGTCGCCAAGCTGCTCGGAGCCGACGACGACTCACCGCTCGCCGCCACCTCGGCAACCCTGAGCCTGCCGAACCCGACGTTCACCTACCACCCGACGAACACCCGCTAACGCCAGGTCCGGTCCGGTCGAGTCGAGGGGAAGGGTCGGAGGGGAAGGGAGGAGGCGGGGAAAGGGCTGGCGGGCGCCGCTCGGGTCAGTCGCGCAGCGTCGGGTCGCACACCTGCATGATGATCGGGATGCGGTTGCACAGCAGCAGGCCGCGGCCCGGCGGCATCCGCAGACCGGGCCGAAGCGAGGCGCGCATACCGGTCAGTTGGATGATCTCACCGGCGTCCGCCGGCTGCAGCAGCAGCAGATTGCGCGAAGCGCGTAACGCCGTCAGCAGTGGATTGGTCGTGTAGCCGCTGATCGAACGCGTTTCGATGCTGGCGATGAGCCGCAGTTCTTCGAGCTTGGCGAGCTTCTCCCACGCACCGTTGAGGGCGGTGTCGGTGAAACCATCGAGATCGTCGATCAGCAGCACGAGTTGCGTCTTCGCGCCGTCGGTCGTTGCCGCAGCAACGAGGTCGTCGACGAGTGGATTGATCCGTTCGGCTTTTCCGAACGCCGACCTTGCCAGACCAAGGCGTTGCAACGGACTGGCTGCACCGCCGACGACGTACATCTCCGACCGCTGTCCGAGGCGGACCGCACATGTTTCGAGGGCCGTCGACCGGCCAGACCGCGGCGGGCCGGTGATCATCAAGTTCGACCACGTCAGATCGACGACGGCTGTCGCGCCATCGAGGTCGGCGCGCCCGAGCGAGATGAACGGACCTGGCGGAGCATCGTCGACAGCGCTGATCGCCAGCCGTTCCGGCAGCGGAACCGAACGCAACGTGACGGGTGGAGCCGACGTCATCTGCGTGGCGGCATCGATCAGCGCCGCCGACTGCGCCGCGCCGTCTGCCGGCAGCGCAACCGCTGCGACCTGGACGATGTGATCGCCCTGCCAGATCCCTCGGCCCGGCGACAGCACAAGACCTTTGGCACGGGCCATCGAAACACCGTGATCGGTGTAGCCGGATTCATCAGCGTGACGCAACAGCAGCCGGTTGCCGATCGCCGAATACAGCCTCGCAGGCACGGCATTGCGCCGGTCAGCGGTGACGACGGTGTGGATGCCGACCTGGCGACCGTCGAGGACGACCTGCATCATGCGGTCGAGCCATTGCTCCGACGCCGTCGTGAGGTTGCCACCGGAGATCGCCGCCTGCATGCCGCCGAAGTTGTCGATCAGCAAGAGGATCCGCGGCAGTAACTCGTCGTGCTGGCGGCGCTGCCGTTCGTAGAGCGTGAGGTTCTCGGCATTCGCCGCCCCCAACACGGTTCTGCGTCTGGTGACCTCGTCGCCGAGGAAGGCGATGAGCCTGGTGACGGCTTCGAGATCCTCGCCACTTGCGATTTCGATCGTCTGCGGGAGCACTGCGATCGATGCCAGTGCCCGCGAGGCGAAGTCGAATCCGACGATCGCCAACGGATCGTGCTTCGACGTCAGCGCCGCCGACAGAGCGATCGTGCGGAGCAATGTCGTCTTGCCGGACGCGCCAGACCCGAAAACGAGGAGGCCACCGCCGTCTTCGAGGTCGACGATCGCCGGATACTGGTCTTGGCGTTCCGGGTTGTCGACGACGCCGAAGGTGACCGTGCGCCCGCCGGCCGGAGACGGGCCACCAGTGGCGGCCGCAGTTGCCATCGCATCGTCGAGCAGCGCCTTGTCCAGCAGCACCGAGTCGGCGAGGACGTCGCGCCACGGGGGTCGGGGGGTGTCGATGTGGAGGATGTCGTTTGCTTCGACGACCGCTTCGATCACCGCTTGGAGATGGGTCGGCGAGCCGTGACCTGTCGTCTGGCGGCGTTCGCCGACATCGAGCCGCACCAGGTCGCCTGTCGCCTCGAAGTCGGAGACGAGAATCGGTGCGACCGAGTCGCTCGCCGACAACGGTGCTCCGCAGTACGCACTCTGGAACGAGACGAGTTCGCGCGGCCCGAGACGTGCGTACCCGCGACCCTTCAGTGGCACAGGGATCGCCGCAGCTTCGGTACTGCCGATCACGGCGGTCGACTCCTGGCGGTCGAGCATGCGGAGCGAGATGCGCAGGTTCGTGTTCGCCAGGATGTTCTCGTTGACGGAACCCGACGGTCGTTGTGTCGCCAGGATCAGATGGATGCCGAGGCTGCGGCCGCGTTGGGCGATGTCGACGATGCCGACGACGAATTCGGGGATCTCCTTCACCAGCGTGGCGAATTCGTCGACGATGATCACGAGTGAGGGCGGCGCTTCGTCAGGGAACTTCTCGAGCATCTCGGCGATGTCCTTCGCCCGTCCTTCGAGCAGCAGCATCCGCCGATTGAGTTCGGCACGCAACGACGTCAGCGCCCGAAGCGACAACTCGGCGCTGAGGTTGGTGACATAGCCGACCGTGTGCGGCAGGGTACCGAAAACCGCCGATGACGCGCCGCCCTTGTAGTCGACGAACAGGAAATTGAGCCGCTCGGGAGAATGGCACGTCGCCAGCGAGGCGACGATCGACTGCAGCAGTTCGCTCTTGCCGGCACCAGAGGTGCCGCCGATCAGGGCGTGCGGGCCGTCTTCGACGAGGTCCAGTGAGAACACGCCGTTTGCCGAGACGCCGACCGGGAAGGGGAGGCCGTAGTTCATTGCAGAGCGCATCCATCGTTCCACGACCCAGGCACCCGTCGGCATGCCGGTGCCGAGTACATCGAGCAGCGGAGCAGTACGCGGGATCGACGTCGTCTCCGTCCCGGCCGACGCGTCCCGCACCGGCCCGAGCGATCGGGCGATGCGGTCGGCGACGTCGGCACCGATCGTCTCGATCTCGAAGTTCAACGGTTCCTTGGTGCTATCGGCGAACCACACCGAGCCGTTGCCGAGCGTGCCCATCGGCCGGCAATCGATGACCTGACTCGCCTGCCGCGGGATCTGGGCGACGCTGTCGGCAACCCACAGCACGGTTATTCCAACGGCAGCGCCGGCCTCGAGCATGCGAGCAAGCAGCACCGGGTTCGGCCGCAATCCGGCGTCGATGAGAACGAGCAGCCACGGCCAACGCCGGTCGGTTCGATCCGCCCCTGAAGGCGACCGCATCTGGGCGGCTTCGACGAGCCGGCCGATGAGTTCGTCCGCTGACGCTGTATCGGGAGCGATATGACTGCCGGCGAGCGGCGAGGTCACCGAACGCACGTGAGGGAGCCATTTGAGCCAGGGGCTCAGCGGGCGATCCGGCCCCACGGCGGCGACGATCACCAGGTCTTCTGGACTGTGCAGGCTCGCCGCCTGGACGACCATCGAGGCGGCAAGCGACCACGTCATCGAGTCCGGTCCATGGATCCCGACGGTGCCAGCCTCGGCGAGGTTCGCCACGACGGGAACACCGTGGACGGTGTCAGTGCCGGCGTGCGTCTCGGCGATCTCGTCGCGCAACATTGCGTCGCCGCCCCGTTCGGCCTCGGCATGGATCGAGCTGGCTGTGTCACCGACGCCGAGTCGCACGACGAGGAAGTCGGGAGCGGACCGTCCGCGCGCCCACAGGTCTTCGGTCCGCAGCTCGGAACGTCGCCCGAGGCTCGCGAGATCTGGATGGGCGCGGTTGCGTTCCCTGCGTTCGGCGTCGACGGCTGTATGCAGTTCAGCCTTGCGAGCGGCGAGGCGTTCGTGGAAGGTGACGATGTCCTTGGCGAACTTCTTGCGACCGCTGCGCCGATCATCGAACCAGTTGCCGACGATCGCGACGGGTGACAGCAGCGTGAGCGCGAGGAACTGTGGCTGTCCGCTGAAGGCGAACATCGCCAGTCCACCGGCCAACGGCGTGACCGCCGAAATCGTCCTGAATCGGCGCGGCTCCGGTCGTTTCGGCACATCGGCGATCGGCGAGAACGTACGGTCGGTGATCACCGGCGGGCGGTACGGCGTGCGATGGAACTCGATCTGTCCGAGCTGATCGGTTCGCACGTCGGGGTCGCGGACGAACGACCGGAAGGCGATACGCGTCGCCCCGAGTGCGAGGACATCATCGTCGTCGACGCCTCGCTGCCCTTCGCTGCGCTGACCGTTGACGACCACGCCGTTCTCCACCGACTCCTTGGCGGTCACCGTGACCGTCCAATCGGCGGCGACCGTCACATCGAGGTGGTGGCGCGAAACGGTCGGGTCGCGTAACACGACCTGGCAGGCGGGATCGCGTCCGATCGAAAACGTTCCCTGCAACAGCAGGATGCTCGTCCCAGCGTCGACTCCGGAGAGCACGTCGAGGGTCACGGCGCGGATCGGGATCGCCGGCACCCGCTGCGGGCGATACGGCGGATCGATCACGAGGTCATCGCCAGAGACGACACCGCAACGCCCGATCGCCTGCTCTGGATCGAGGATCACGCCCGTACGCGCCAGCAGCACACCTGTCGCATCAGGATGCGGTGCGAGTTGCAACGCAGCGAGCAGCGTCCGCGTCACGTCGGCGACGGACCGCGTGTTGTCGACCTCGATCTGCACATCACGTGGAATTCGCAGCGCCGCGTGATGGACGCGAACAAGGAGTTCCATAGGTGCGACTCAGTATCGCAGCGGATACCGGACGCAGGCAGTCGATCTTGCGTCCAGCGGGCGATCGGCTTCCTGCGTCGGCTTCGCTACGGCAACCGGCGACATCGGGCCCTTGGAATCGGGGCCAGCAGCGCATGCGCCACTGCTAGCGAACGTGGTAGTACACGTCGGCGCTGACGCTCTTGAGGCGATAGATCCCACCGGACGCCGCGGCGGCAGCCACCGGTCCCAGCCGGTACTGCCGTATGGCGGTGCCGTCCTCAGCCTGCAGGCGGTCGGTCGTCATTCGTCGGAGCGAACCAAACGCAGCGTCGACGAATTCCTTCATCGCCACGTCGGCGGCATCGAAACCGACGGCGAAACGGCCCGACCGGAGTTCGTCGCCGACGGTCTGGCTACGCCACCACTGCACGACGACACCGCTGCTCGGCCCATCGAAGGCTCCGCCGCGCTCACGGAACGGCAGATCCGGCCGCACCGACGGACTCCACAGGTAGACGATCCCCTGCGTACAATCGCCGACGCGCGGGTGCGTCGGGGGCGTGCTGGTCGGCCACCGAGACCCGTCGACCAGACGAACGTCGGGAACCGCTGTTTCGATGTCGCCGAAGACTGCTTCCTCGTCCAACGGGTCGAGGAACAGCAGTACCTGTTTCGATCTTTCCGCCATCTGCTCTGACTACTTCGGTTTCGGTATGGCGAAAATAGTGTCGCCCGGTCGCTGTTCGAAGATCCGGTTGAAGTTTGCCAACTCACGGGATGTGAGCGACCCGTCGGCACGAACGTCTGCGGTGTTGATGCGGACAACTGCGTCGTTCGGGCCGTGGAAGGTCAAGTCCGGATATGAGGCGCCCGTGCGCCCACCGCTCATCGATGGAATGTACTCCTCCGGCAATCGGGCCCCGGTCACCGCGTCACGGCCACCAGCGACGTGCACATAGTTCGGGTTTGCTGTCAGGAAGTCGTCGCGCACCTGGTCCAAGTGGGCCTCGGTCACCGGGTTACCGCGACGCCCGCGAACACCCGGTGTCGACTGCGGCTCGACCCCCGCTGTCGGCGTCTCGACAGGCGTGACCGCCCCGGGACCGGCAACGGGTCCTTCTACGGGCGGTGGCGTCGTCATTCTGCTCCACGCCGCCGAGCCACCGGCAATCGCTCCGCCGGTCACGCCGCCGATCACGCCCTGCGTCGCCACTGTGCTCCAGTCGATGTGATGGTCTCCGGTCACCATCTGCTGGACCACCGATCCGCCTGCGTCCGTCGCACCGCCGACGACGGCACCGACGGCGACCGTACGCGGGATCGTGGTCGCAAGCGACGACAATGCGCTGGTCGCGCCTGACGCTGCACCTGCACTCAAGCCGCCGATCACGCCGTTGATGGCGACGCCGGTCGGTGAGAAGGTGCGCGTGGCGACGCCGATACCAGCCGACGCGCCTGCCCCGACGAGGATCCCGATACCCACAGCCGCTGCTGCTCCGCCGGTCGCAACAACCAGCGCGACGCCGACGACGACGACGCCGACCATCAACAACGTGCCCCACGGATCGTCCTTGATCGCCTGCCATGCGGCGCCGAACGCGCTCCGTCCCTCGGACGTCCGGACTTTGGCGAACTCTGCATCCGTCAGCGGGTGCAGCCCGCTCGGGTCGACGAAGTTCACTGGATCGTGCCAGGCGTAGGTGTACCCCGATGCTGCACCGTTCGATCCGGGTGCCGGCGCCATCGGATCGGGTGACAGGAACTGCCGGGTCGTCGGGTCGAATACCCTGGCTCCCAGGATGCGGACGTGGCCGACGCCGACGCCGTACGCCGGGCCGTCGTAGAGTCCGACGGTTCCGAGCGAGGCGGAGACGCCAGCGCCGGCATCGACAGACGCCTGTGTGTCCCATCCACCGGCGGTGTAGGTCCGCGTGCCGAGGTGCACGACGCGTTGGTCGCCGATCTGGTCGGCAAGGCCGGTTCTGGGGTCGTAGCCGATTGGGGTTCCGCCGACCATTGCCAATCGACCGAGCCCGTCGTAGCCGAGTTCGACCGTGGACAGATCGACACCGCGAGCCAACTCGATCGACGCAAGCCTGCCGGCAACGTCCCAGCGATACGTCACCCTGGTGCCGTCGGGTCTGACCTCGAGGTCACGGCGGCCGGCCATGTCGTAGCCGAACTCGGTCACACCCGCACCGTCGTCGTCGACGAGCACGAGCCTGCCGGCGGAATCGTATTGGAACCGCCGGCGTTGCGATCCCGTCGACTCGGATGCCAGCAAACCGTCGTCGTCGTACGTGAAGCTGGTGACCGGGGCACCGACCGGGATGATCTCGTTCAGCCTGCCGGCGGAATCGTATCGATAGGCCTCACCGCGTTCGCTGACCAGCAGTCGCCCGCCGGCATCGCGACGGGGTACCACGTCGTCAGGGGCGTCGATCTCGCCGAATTCGCTGTCGAACACGACTCGCACACGGCCACGGTCGTCCCTGCGGAATTCGACCCGCCGACCCCGTTCGTCGACGGTCGCGGCGATGCTGCCGTCGGCGTTTCGCTCGACGCTTCGCGTGCCGTATGGCGACGTCGTGGCGATGAGCTGATCGGAGTCGTTCCACATGAAGCCGAGCGTCAGACCGCCGCTGCCGGCCGACGTCAGTCTCCCGGCGAGGTCGTAGCCGAAGGCTCCGAGGAGCGAGCCGTCCGTGCCGATACGCGACACCTCCCGGCCACTGCCGTCGAGCACAGCATCCCAGCCGGACCCGTCGGCTGCACGCACGCCGGTGAGGGTGCCGGCGGCGTCGCGCAGCATCGAGGTCGTCCCGCCTGCGGGGTCTTCGAAGGATTCGAGCCGACCATCGAGATCGAATCGGTATCGACCGGCAGCGCCCCCCGGAGTCGTCTCGATCGCCCGGCGGCCACGAGCGTCGTATCCATAGCTCGTTCGCGCGCCGGTGCCGTCGGTCGACGAATCGAGCAGCCCGCGCTCGCCCCATCGGAACGAGCGGGCGACGCCGGTGGCGTCCAACACGGAAGTCACTCGTCCGCCGCCGTCGTGGCTGATCGCTGTGAAGGCATCCGCCGTCGAGATCCTGGTGACCGCTCCGTTTGTGTCCCGGTCATACGCGACGAACGTTTCGTCGGCTTCGAGGCGCAGGATTCGTCCGCGTGCATCGACGGTGACGTCGATGCGGACGCCGTCGATGCCGATCACCGCACTGCACCGTCCGGCGTTGTCGTACTCGTAGCGTTCGCTCAGTCCGCTGACGCTGATGCGCTCGACGAGGCGGCCAGCTGGGCTGTAGCGCTTCTCGACGCGTCGACCTGCGGGATCGATCACGAATGTTTCGCGCCCGTTGACGTCGACCCCGGAGTGCCACACCCGTCCATCTGGCCCGGTGACCGTGGCGATCTCGTGGTTCGGATGGAACGTCCAGGCGGTAACGGCACCATCTGGGGCGACCGAGCTGACGGTACGGCCGAACGCGTCGACCTGTCGGCTCCACCGTCTACCCGCCGCATCGGTCAGCGCGACACATTCTCCGTTGAGGTCGTAGCGCTTTCGGGTGACCGCCCCGGACGGCAGCGTCATGCTCGTCAGCCGTCCGAGCGGATCGAAGTCGCTGGTGAAGACGGCATCGTCCGGCGCCGTGACCTGCGTCAGGTTGCCGCAGACGTCGTAGCCGAACGCCACCGTCGAGCCGAGCCCGTCGGTGATCGACTCGACCGTGCCATGCGAGCCGAACGTTGCTGTCCAGGCGACATCGCCAGGTTCGACACCGGCATCGATCCGTCCTGCGCGGGTGTAGTGGTACGAGGTGACCGCCTCCGGTTGAACGGTACGCAGGACGCGGCTCGCCGGATCGCGCTCGACCACGGTCGCGACACCGCCGGCATCGACCATCCGCACCACGAAACCGGCAGCGTCGAACTCGAACTGCACCGGCTCGCCGACGGCGCTGACCATCTGTTGGAGTTGCCCGTCGGCGTCCCACACGAAGCGCACGGTGACTCCGTCCGGGTCCGTGACCGACACCGGCTGGCCGAACTCGTCGACGACACACGTCGCCCGTGCCCCATCTGCACCCACAACCGTCACCGGGGTTCGCAGGTCACCCATGTATTCGTACGACGTCTCGTTTCCAGCACGGTCGATCTCGGCGAGCAGCCGCTTGGCGTCGTCCCAGATCCAGCTCGCCGACAGGCCATCAGGATCGGTGCGCCGCAGCAGATCGCCCGTGATCTGGTCGTATTCGTAGCGCCACACGTTGCCCATCCGATCGGTGACCCTGGTCATCCGAGCGGAACTGTCATAGATCATTCGCATCGTCGAACCGTCACCGTCGACCATCGCCGTGAGATTGCCGTCACGGTCGTGGACCATCGCGTTGCGGACGCCGTGCTGATCGGTGATGACCGTCGTCGGGCCCTCGTAGACATAGTCGGTCACCCGACCAAACGCCGATGTCTGTCGCATGACCCGACCATCGGGATCGAAGACGTTCGTGAACAGGGTCACGTCATCGGCGTCGGTCGCCGAGATCAACAACGGGCCGTCGACTGCATATGTCACGGTGCCACCCGGCCCGGCGACGGCTGTCAACACGCCGTCGCCGCTGTACCAGTAAGCGACCCGGCGCCCATCGCTGGCGAGCACTTCGGCGATACGGTCGTCGACCCACCGGTACTCGACGGACCTGCCGGAAACCGACTCGCTGACACGCGCCACGCGGCCTGCATCGTTGCGGGTGAGTACAACGTTTCCGCCACCCGTCGATCCGCGAGTCAGCACACCGTTGGCGTCGAAGCACCACGATGTGGTCGGGCTCTCGACCAGCGTCCATCCCGCCAAGGCGCCTGAGTCGGCGTCGGCCCCTGCCACGACGATATGCATCGAGCGGCGGCCCGTTGCGACCCACCTGCCGGTGCCGGTCGGGCGGAAGGAAACAACGGCACCGTCGACGAGGTGGGCGCGAATCTCGCCGAAGACGGGGAACGACAACCTGGCGTCGACGATCGACGTCCAGCCGGGTCCGAATCCACCGATGGCGTCGGTCGCCAGGGAGTTGTACATCCGCAGCACGTTCAGTGAACCGGCGCGCCCCGGAAACGTGAGATCGGTTTCGCCGTGCACGAAGTTGCCGTTGGCAGCGCACACCGGGTCGTCGACGAACCCGGACGTCTCGGGAACGCCGTACAACTGCGACGGCTGCACCGTGATCGGGACCGGCGGCGTCGCGAGTCCTGAGGAGGTCAAAGCCTTGGTGACGACGCTGTTGTCGACAGTGACCGACGGGCTGCCGCTGACGTCGGCGGTGACAAGGGTGTCGTGGATCGCCTTGACGAAGCGTTCGTTCTCCTGCATCGACGACCACAGCGTCCAGAGCGAACCGATCATCGAACTGGCAACGCCGTATCCGCCACAGCCAGCGAGCACCTGCCCTTCGAGGCTGTAGACGCTCGACGTCGTCCCGACGACACTTTCCCGGCCGGCGGTCGTGCCAGTAGCGAACTTCGCCAGGTTTTCCGGGCTCGCCGAGGTCACGCCCATCAGTAGCTCACCAGGCTCGCCGTCGCCGAGAAGTACGGTGCCGCCGGCGTCGAGACCGGCTGCGGATGTGGCGTGTCGTCATGAAAGCCGTTCCAGAAATTGTCCCAGCCGCTCTGGTCGTCTTTCAACTTCCGGTCATGTCGGGCCCAGAGGATCTTGTTCTGCTCGTTCGTGGCCGACGCCCACGCCTGGGCCCACTTGACGGCGTCACCGCGCAGGCCGCCGACAATCGACGATTTCGTCGTGCGCTCGTCGCTACAACGGCCGGCGAACTGCGTGGCGTACTCGCCGCTCCAGCCCGTCAGCGCTGTCGCCGACGCCAACTCACGGTCAGCACCATAGGTCTCCAACTGGTCGGCCAACACCCACAACTGGCGCGCAAGACTCAACGCGCCGACATAGTCGAAAACGACGTCTGCTCCTGCTTCGACACCCATCGGTGCAGGCCCTAGCGGTCGGCGGCAACGACAGAATGAACCTGATCGTTGATGTAGTTCACGAGGCTCGTCTGCGTTTCGTCGACACTCGCCTGTGCCTTGCCGGTGAAGCCGGAGACGAGGTCGACGGCCTGGATCTTGGCGTTGCCTTCCCAGTCGGTGGCGACGAGTGTCGAAAGATGGTCGGCCAACGCCGTCTTGATCGCCGTGAAGTGCCCCTGGACGACCGGCACCTCATCGGCGAGGGCTGCGGTATCGACATCGACATAGTTGACGACGACGGGCGACGGCGGCGAAATGGTGGCGCCTTCGACGGCGATGATCACCGGCGCGCCGCCGAGCGAGGCGGCGATATTGGAGGTCGACGCCTTGATTGCATCGGCGATGGCACCGAGGTCAGCACTCAACTTGTTGGCGCAGTCAGCAGCGATTTCGCCGCACTGCGTCTTGAACGCCACGGAGTTCGGACCGAAGTAACGCACGGCGACGACGCCGTTGACGAGTGCGACGAGCTCGGTGTGGATCGTATTGAACTTTTCCTGGGCGGTACGCCCGTAGGCGTGGACACTCTCGGGATTGACTCTGATGACCGTCATCGGAAACCTTTCGTTGGGCCGCTGCCATGGAAGGTACCCGGAGCAGAACGAGAAGATATGTACCCCCGAACCGTAACAGACCCCTCCCGAGGTGGCCACGCCGCGCCCCAGGTCGCACGTCACGTTGCTGAGCGGCAAGGGCGTGCTGGGGCGGACTGCTGCTGTACAGCCCGCTCGGTGTCGGCAAGACGTTCCTCGCCTGCGCCATGCGCTGGCCGTCCGGCTACGGACCAGGTGTGCGGGCGATGGCGATGCGGTCGTGGCCGGCGAGGTCCTGCCTGATCCGGCCATCGACGAGTCCTGCCTGCTGGAGCAGGGTCGCAACACGGTCCCCCTGGTCAGCACCGATCTCGAGGACGACCCAGCCTCCAGGTGCGAGCCACGCCGGTGCCTCGCTGATGATCGTGCGGAGATCGTCGAGACCGTCCGCTCCGGCGAACAACGCCTGCCGCGGCTCCCAGTCGGCCACGGCTGACTCGACACCTGCGGCGTCGTCGGCGATGTAAGGCGGGTTCGATACGACCAGCTGGAACTGGCCGCGCAGCGCTGGCGGCAACGCTGCAAACCATGCGCCCTCACCAAGTCGAACCGAACCGCCGGCTACACCGATCCCCGCGAGGTTCGCCCCGCAGACGTCTAGCGCGTCCGCCGAAAAGTCGGTCGCCCACACCGTTGCCGAGCTACGCGGCAGTTCGAGGGCCATCGACAGGGCGATCGCTCCGGAGCCCGTCCCGAGGTCGACGACGAGCCGTGGCACCGGTCGTTGCCTGGCGAGTTCGAGCGCCACTTCGACCACTTCTTCGGTTTCTGGCCGCGGAATCAGCACGCGCCGATCGACCATCAGGTCGAGACGGCGGAATGCCCATGATCCGAGCACATACTGCAACGGTTCCCCTGCGAGGCGGCGGGCCACCATCGAGTCGAGGTGGGCGACCGATCGATTCGTCGCCTTCTCTTCCAGCAGCCCCAGCCATTCGCCGCCGCTGGCGCCACTCGCCCGCTGGCAGATCCACTTGGCGTGCTGGCCGTCGCCGAGGTGTTTCCTCGTCTCGACGAGCAACTGCCGCCACGTGATCGTTCCAACCGCATCATCGACGACCGCATCGCCAGGATCGTGCTCGTTCATCCGACGTTCGGCTTAGGAATCGCCGGCCAATTGCCTGGCGCGTTCGTCGGTGGTAAGCGCATCGACGACGTCGTCGAGATCGCCGAGCAACACATCCTGTAACCGGTAGATCGTGAAGCCGATGCGGTGATCGGTGAGCCGGTTCTCCTTGTAGTTGTAGGTGCGGATCTTCTCGCCGCGACTGCCACCGCCGACCTGTGCGCGTCGCTCGACGGATGCGGCGGCGGCGGCCTCGTCCTCGCGAAGTTTCAGTAGCCGGGACCGCAGCACGAGCATCGCCTTGGCACGGTTCTGCAACTGGCTTCGCTCGTCCTGCATCGCCACCATCAGGCCGGTCGGCCTGTGGGTGATACGCACGGCGGAGTCGGTGGTGTTGACGCCCTGCCCGCCAGGGCCCGAGGCGCGATAGATGTCGATCTGCAGGTCCTTCGGGTCGATCTCGACATCGACCTCTTCGGCCTCGGCGAGCACCAGCACGGTCGCCGCCGACGTGTGGATCCGTCCCTGGCTCTCGGTCGCCGGCACGCGCTGCACGCGGTGCGGACCGCCCTCGAACTTCATCCTGCTCCAGGCATCGTCGCCGTTGAGGCTGAAGGTGATGCTGTTGTAGCCGCCCATATCCGAGACGTCAGCTGAGAGCACATCGAGCTTCCAACTGTGGCGGCTGGCGAAACCCTCGTACATCTCGAACAGATCGCGAGCGAAGAGGTTCGCTTCCTCGCCGCCTTCTGCTCCACGGATCTCGACAATGACCGCTTTGCCATCGTTCGGATCCTTCGGTAGCAGCAGCAGACGCAACTCCTCTTCGAGTTTCACGAGCTCCGTCTCGGCTTCGTCGACTTCGCCCTTGAGCATCTCGCGGTCATCGCTGCCGGCGCCGACGAGCATCTCGTTGGCGGCCTGCAGATCGCCTCGCCGCGCCTGTATCGCCCGGTACGTCTCGATGACCGGTGTCAGTTCCCTGTAGCGCCGCGAGACATCACGCAACTTGTGCGAGTCGCTGATGATGTCGGGTTCGGAAAGTTGCGCTTCGACCGCGCTGTACTCATCCTCTAGACCCGACAGCCGTTCGAACACAACGATGCAGGCTACCGAGGGCCCACCTCATCCGTCAGCGGGCGATCGGGACGAACCGTCAACGGCCAGTGCCGGCGAACCGTCAGAGGTCGACAGCAACGATGCGTGCCGGATACTTCAGGCGGCTTGCGAGGTCGAGCGTCACCTCGTGGGCATCCCTGCTGGGCATTGCCAGGAGCAGGTCGGCACGATCGAGGCCGAGGAACGCTCTGGCGTCGGCGGCGAACGGGACGACGTCGAGGTCGACGCCCACCGAACAGACCACGACGACAGGATCGCCGACAGCGGTCGCGCCAACAGCGACCGCTGGGAACGGGTCCTTGAGGTTCGGGCGCGGGAACGGCGGTTCAGCGGGGCTGAGCATCGACAGCCCGACGAGGGACGGGTCGGTCATCAGTTCCCACCGCAGCAGCCGTTCCGGTGCGAGCCGGTTCAGCGGATGCGGCGAGGCGTGCGGAAGACGATGCGGAGCAACCGCCTGCACGACGCCGGCGAGTGCCTCGACGGGGGGCTTGTCGCCCTGGATGATCTGGAACGCTTCTCGGTCATGGGCGCCGACGCCGACTTCCAGGCGGACCTCGCCGGTATAGCGATCGGTGACGACCCTGCATACTTCGAGACCGGCGACCTCACCCGCCAACACCCCGTGCTCGACACTCGGAACGGCGCCTCCAGCCACGATCAACCGCAGCATCGATTCGTGCTCGATGCTGACCGCAGGGGAGACGCTGAACGGTTCGGGGATCGCCGGGAACAGCACGCGTCCCTCGACGTGCCACACCGTCGGCGGCTCTCGGAAGTGCTGCGCCTGGCGCGTCAACACACCGGTCGATTGCTCGGCGAGTACGTTGAGCGTCGCACTCTGCTGTTGCCTGGCCCAGGCCATCGCCGGGCCGAGCCCACGTGTCGGGTACTCCTCGACCAGCACCCAGGCGTCTGGTCCGCGGGTCAGGGCAGCACCTCGCCCGAACACACCGAGTTTGCCCGTTTGCATGCCGGGAGTCGAAATAGCGCCGACGTCAGGCGCGTCACTGCCCCCGCTTCGCAGATCACCGGAGTGATCGCGGACGAGGGCAGCGAGTTTGATCGAGAAGAGCTGTGCCTGCCGGTCGGTTTGGGTCACGGTTCGACCGTACCGCCGACCGCTACGACTACTTCTGCTTACGGTCGCCGTAGCGCTTGTTGAAGCGCTCGACGCGGCCACCGGTGTCGACGAGCTTCTGCTTGCCGGTGTAATACGGGTGGCACTCGTTGCACAGTTCCACGGTGAGATCCTTGCCCAGCGTCGAGCCGGTCTGGAAGACACTGCCGCACGAGCACTTGACGGTGATCGCGGCGTATTTGGGATGAATCGCAGTTTGCATCGTTACTCCAAAGAATGAGACCACCGATGATATCGGAGCCGCACTCAGGATCCATCCACCGTCAGTCACCAGGGGACCGGCCCCGCTTCGCTCAGTGCGTCTCCGGAAGCTGGCCCCAGAGGCAGGCGATCGGCAGCGCATGGATCTTGTCAGCGAGGCGAAAAGGGCGCGGTCCCGTATGGAACAACACCCCGCCTGCAAACTGATCGCCGATCTCGCCGTGCAGCCACGTCAGGTGCACCGCGTCCGAAAGCCTCGGTGCGGCGTTCGCCTTGATCTCGAAGGCGAGAATCCGCCCGTCGGCGCGCTCGGCGATGAGGTCGCATTCGTGTCGGCCGCTTTCGAGGCGCAGGTGGTAGAGGCTCGTACGAATCGAGCTCGCCTCAACTTCCGGCCGCAGTTGACTGACGACGAAGGTGTCGATGAGTCGTCCGAGGAGGTCTCCGTTCCGCAGCACGGCACGATCGTCGACTCCGAGCAGCGCGCCGATCATCGCCGGCTCGGTGATGTAGCGCTTCGGGCTCCTGCTCAGCCTGTTGAGCCGATTGCTGTGCCACGCCGGCAGCCGTTCGGTGACGAAGAGCAGTTCGAGGAGCGAGTCGTAGCTCACAGCGGCCGTCCTGCCGACCGCCGCGGCGTCGTACAGCACCTTGTGTTCGACGATGCCGGCCGTATTCGCCGTAAGAGCCGTCAGGTAGCGACGCAATTTGACCGGGTCGC
>JAYTOR010000098.1:0-3881 GCA_043747685.1 Actinomycetota bacterium | reverse complement strand
CACGGCTACACCCATGTCGGCGAGATGACAGCGGTGCGCAACCAGTTCGGACTCAGCCCGTTCTGAGTCGTCCGCTCCGGGGACAACCGGTCAGGCGTTTGCCAAAGGGCATGGCGTTCCGAGGATGATCCGGCTACCGGGCACGATCCCGACGCTGTTCATCTGCCCTGCGAAGGTTTCGATCGCCACATCGAACTTGTCGGTCGGACCGTACGTCGTACACGGGTCGACCTTGCACGGCGGCATGTCGAACTGTTGGAGATATGCGCCGGCGGGATCGAAGAAAGCGATCTGCAGCGGCGTGATCGTGTCCTTCATCCAGTAGGACGAGTGGACCGGCTCGTCGTAGCGGAAGAGCATCCCGTCGTAACCACCGAGAGACGTCACCCCCATCAGCCCTCGCGCCCGCAACGCCGCAGTGTCAGCAAGGAGCATGCATCGCCGGCAGATTGTGCCGTCGGGTTTCGTGATCGTCACCGACGTCGTCCCGAGCCCGACCGGCACGACGGGCGCGACGGGCGCGACGGTCGACGCCGGGTTCGTTCGCAACGTCATCGTCGAATTCGTTGCCCGTGCGCCGCTCTCCGACGAACCACACGCACTGGCGGCGAGCACGACGGTGACAAGGCTGACGAAGTACCGTCGCCATCGGTGAGCACGACGATCTGTGAGAGTTGCGGTAGCGAGGAGCCGAGGCTGTATCGCATTCATCGCCGCTACATCACCACGGCGGCGTGGGATACGCCAGGCGTGGACCGCACCCTCGATGAAGTCGAAGCATGGTGTTTCGCCTGCTGCACGAGTTACCCGCACGTCTTCGCCGACGAGATCGCCGAACCCTGACGAGCAGCGCCGACTGCTGCGCCAGTCACTTGCCGCCGGAACCCGTTGCCCTGCGGGCCGGCTTGCCGCCGACCGGCAGCACGCGCAGCAGATGGTGCCACCGACAGGCGATGCACGCCTCGACGATGTATGCCGAATAGTCGTCTGATCGCCCATCGAGCTGCGCAAGATCCCGCTTTTCGGAGACAACCTTGCCCTGGGGGGAGAGCCTCGGACCGAACACGTAGGTGACGAGCCGCAAGTTTTTGGTGTCGCAGATCGGACACTTCGACGTCGTCTGCTCGCCGATATTCGTCGCCGCCCTGATCAGTTCGGGATGGGCATCGCATACCTGGTCCTGACGGAGGCGACCGCGTCGGTATTCGTTGATCAGCGCACGTCGCGAGAGACGGTGGTCGACCACGGCACCGGCACGCGCGTTGCCGGTTCCACGGAATTGGCCGGGCGATGGCATGGGGACAGAGGTTACCGCCGTCGATCGCGGCCCGGAACCGCCGCACCGGTGCGCTCCGTTGTCATCCCCGTCGAGTGTCGGCTCGTCGCCGTCTCGCGTCGAACAACATCAGGCGCGGAAACCGCAGCAAGATCGGCCCGCACATCCGAACTCGGGTAGCAGACGCTGAAATCGGCGGTGAGACTGTGGTCGATTGCGATTGGTTTCGATCTCCGAAAGGATTCCCGTCATGTCCCCGCTCCCCATCACCGAGGTTCCCCAGCGTCGACTGGCCGACGCCACGACCATCCCTCAACTCGGCTTCGGTGTCTGGCAAGTCCCCAATGACGAGGCACGCACCGCTACAGCCGAGGCTTTGCGACTCGGCTATCGCCTGATCGACACTGCGGCGATCTACGGGAACGAAGCCGGGGTCGGCCAGGCGATCCTCGAATCCGGCATCGACCGCAGCGAGATCTATCTGACCACCAAGCTGTGGAACAGCAGCCAGGGTTACGACAAGACGCTGCGCGCCTTCGACAAGAGCCTCGGTCGCCTCGGACTCGATTCGATCGACCTGTACCTGATCCATTGGGCAGCGCCGCCGCTCGACAAATACGTCGATACGTGGAAGGCGTTCGTGACACTGCAGGAACAAGGTCGTGTCACCTCGATCGGCGTCTCCAATTTCCATCAGCCCCATCTCGCGCGGATCATCGACGCAACCGGCGTGACGCCGGTGATCAATCAGGTGGAACTACATCCGTATCTGCAACTGGACGAACTCCGGGCGTTTCATCGTCAACACGACATCGCCACCGAGGCGTGGTCGCCGCTCGGTTCCGGGCACGGCCTGCTCGACGATCCCGTGCTCGCTGAGATCGCCACCCGTAACGGCGCGACGCCTGCTCAAGTCGCGCTGGCCTGGCATCTGGCGATCGGCAACGTAGCCATCCCGAAATCGGTCACGCCGGCTCGCATTGCCGAAAACCTGGCAAGTGTCGGTGTCACGCTGTCCGATGCCGACATCGCAGCTGTCGGTGGGCTCGACCGTGGCATTCGCTATGGGTCGGATCCCGACACCGCCTCGTTCGCCTGAGCTGTCACCCGTTGTGACGACGATCAGCCCCACGCCGGGACCCAACCCGGCACCCACGCCGCTCGCGGCCTTCGAGGTGGCCAAAGGATCGCTCGACATGCTCTTCCTCAGCGAGGACGCTGTCCGGGAGTCGCTCGATGCCGCAGAGTTGCTCGACGCCCTCAGCGCAGGCTTCGCCGACTGCGAGCGAGGGCTCGTGCAGTCCCCAGGCCGGCAGGGCGTGGCGGTGCCGAGCAAGGGTTTTTCGCTGACGATGTCGGCGTGGAGACCCGGCGATCTGATCTCGGTGAAAGTCGTCAACGTCTTCGACGGCAATCTGGTGATTGGGTTGCCGAACCATCTGGCGATGATCGCGCTCTTCGATAGCGATACGGGTGAGACGAAGTGCGTGCTCGACGGCACCTATATCACTGGCGTCCGTACGGCGGCCGCTGCTGTGTTGTCCGCACGAATGCTGAGCCGGACTGATTCCCGGGTGGCGACGATCGTCGGCGCAGGTGTGCAGGCACGCGAACATCTTCGACTGCTGCCACTGATCCGCGAGCTCGACCACATCAACATCTGCTCGTTGCGCGCCGACGACGCCCAGCGTTTGGCGATGCTGTCACCGCTCGCCAGATACGTCGCCGACACCGAGGAGGCCGTCACCGAATCCGACATCGTCTGCTTGGCGACGCACAGTGCCACTGCCGTGATCGATGCCGACTGGATCAGGTCCGGAACGCACGTGACCTCGATCGGCTACGCGCCGCCTGCCGGCGAGTTGCCGATCCCACTCCTCGGTCGCGGGGCGTTGTTTGTGGAAACATTGGACGCCTTGCAGTCAACCCCCGTCGGCTGCGCAGAACTCCTCGGCGTCGACGAAGCATTCACCTCGACCCTCGGTGCGGTTGTGCTCGGCATCGCTCCCGGCCGGCGCGACGACAAGCAGATCACCATCTATAAGGCGATGGGTATCGCCATGGAGGACATGGTCGCAGCCAACCTCGCCTACCGCAGTGCTCGCGCCAACGGGCGCGGTGTCACCGTGAGCTGGTGAACTTTGGCGTGCTTTCCGTGACGTTTCGATCGAAAAACCGAGGTGCGGCGGCGTCCGCTGGCATGATAGGAGTGCATGACCATGACCGTCGACCCTCGTATCTCTGTCACTTTTGCCCAGCGGGGCAACAACGCGTCCGCTCTGTGGCTCGAGATGAAGACCCCGGACGAGGCGCAACCGACTGATCTGTTGGCTGCGCTGGCCGCCGCCGGATGGACCGTCAACCCTCGTTTCGACCCGATTGTCGTACCTGCTCCCCCGGAGGCCACGCGGCAGCCGGAAGACCCAACCTACGCGATTCGACACCTCATCCTCCGCGGCCCGTCCGGCACCGGACTCCACGGATCGTGGACCGAACAGGAAGCCCAGACGCACGTCGCGGCAGCGCGCAAGGTGCTCGTCGAGTTCGGCTTCCCGACCGTCGACATCTGGCGAAAGTCGAAGAGCGACCAGCTCTGAATCTGGGT
>JAYTOR010000097.1:0-3967 GCA_043747685.1 Actinomycetota bacterium | reverse complement strand
TGCTTCTAGATTGTGGCGATGTCAGAGATCGTCACCTACGAAACCGATGGCCACGTCGCCCTCATCACGCTCAATCGCCCTGAGGCTCGTAACGCCGTCAACGGTGACGTCGCCGCCGGACTCGAAGCGGCGATTGACGCGCTCGAGGCCGACACCGAGGTCTGGGTCGGCATTCTGACGGCCAACACGGAAGGACAGACGCGGCCAGTGTTCTGCGCCGGCGCGGACCTCAAGGAGATCAACGCCGGCAACGGCGCCGCACTCGGCACCAAACGCGGAGGGTTCGCCGGCTTTGCCTATCGTGAGCGACGTAAGCCGATCATCGTCGCCGTCGATGGCCTGGCAACGGCTGGCGGTTGCGAAATCGTACTGGCAGCAGACCTCGTCGTCGCCACGACTCGGTCATCGTTCGGTCTCGCCGAGGTCAAGCGCAATCTACTCGCCGGCGCTGGTGGCCTCTTCCGTCTTCCTCGGGCAATCGGCAAGTCGGCAGCCATGGAGGCGATCTTGACGGGCGATCCAATCCCGGCGCAGCGTGCCTACGATCTTGGACTCGTCAACAGACTCGTCGCGCCCGGCGAAGCTGTCGCCGAGGCACGCCGGCTCGCCGCGCAGATCGTGACATCGGCACCGCTGGCCGTGTACGCAAGCCGTGCGATCGTGCTGGCGTCAGCGTACGAGGACGACGACACCTTGAAGAAGATGACTAACAAAGCATTTGCCGAGGTCACCAGTGCCGAAGACACGAAGGAAGGGCTGATGGCCTTCATCGAGAAGCGTGCCCCGCATTGGAAGGGTGCCTGAGTTCTTCTCGATCCCCGACTTGCTACTCGAGCAACGTAGCTGTCGGTTTCAATGGTTTGGAAACGATCAGTGCTCTCGCCTTGACACCGAATCGTTCGTACATATTCTTCGTCTGGCGATCGCCAGGTAGGGCGACCGCTTCGATGAAGTCTGCGTCGGTGACGGTTGCCCAAGCGATGATGTCGGCAAGGAGCAGCTCTCCGAGGCCGAGTTCCCGCGCTTCTGCTTCGACGAATATGGCCCCGATACGAGCGACAGTGCCGGCGATCGAAGCGGTGCCGTACCCGACGATGACGTCGTCGATCGTCGACACCAGCACCCGGGTCCGACCGTTGGAGAGTTCGTCGGCGAATCCAGCTGCACCGAGTTCGGCCAGTTCTGCAAGGCGTTCGTCTCCACCGCGTTGACCGACGACCGAGCCTCTCGCTGTCGCCTCCAGACGGACGAGTTCGGCGATGTCGTGCATCGTGGCAACCCGAACGTTCTCGATCATCGTCACCCGCCTGCGGATTGCAGCTGCTGAACCTTGCCGATAATCGTACGCCGTTGGCGATGGGTCGATTCGTAGACGCGGATGGCCTCGAGTTCGTCACCTGGCAGCGCCTCGAGTCTGGCGACTATTTGCGAAGCTGCGAGCGAGTCGTAGTCTGCCAATGCCAACTGCTCGACGTCGATTCCAGCCGGATCGTCGAACTGCAGCTGTGTGCCTCCAACACCTTCTGGTGTCGATTCGACGATCGGCGGTTCTGCGTCGGCTGCTGTCGATTCGCCCACGGCAAATGCTTCATCGACAGCCGTCTCATCGGTATCGGTTCTCTCAACGTCATCGTCTCCGAGACCGTGGGCGGCGGCAGCGGCCCGGGCAGCGGCGTCTTCTGTCAACCGTTCGGCAGCGAATTCGTCGAGCCGGCTGGTGAGATAGGCCCCAGCGGTTCGGACCGCGTACTGGCCGACGATACGGGCAACGGTCAGCCGATTGGTGACCCGTACCTTGGTGGTCTCGGCCACCTGGGGAAGATCCTCGACGACCATCGTCGCAAATCCGATGGGAGCATAGATTGCATAGTCACGCCACATCGCCCAACACGATGTGGCCTGCTGATCGGACATCAGACCGTGAAGATCGGGCAGGCGTCATCCGCCATCGGACAGTTCGGTGCTTTCGACCGCACGAGCAAGAAGCAATGTGAACACAGCAGCTCGTCCGGTCGTTTCGGTTGCAGGCGGTCACCGGGGTCGCTTCGGGGGTCATCCGCCGATTCGGTTTCGTCGTCTTCGTCCTCGCTTTCATCAGCGGTGACAAGCCGATCCTTGAGAATGGTGTCGAGGTCCGCCTCGACATCATCGGGGGTGATCATGTCGTCGTCGTCGTCGTCCTCGTCTGCACTGGCCGTGCGCCGAGCGGTCGATTCCGCCGCCGTTTCCGTTTCGTCCTCGTCGTCTTCGTCCTCGATGACGTCGTCGGTTCCGAAGGTGTCCTCCTCGTCGACGACGAAGTCTTCGTCCTCCAACGCCTCAGGATCGAGTTCTGCCTCATCGGGTTCAGCGTCGAACTCCTCGACCTCCTCGACCTCTTCCACGAATTTTGGTTCTACGTTTTCGTCTTCGTCAGCCATGCCTCTCCCTCTCATATCTCGGGCGCGGGCGGGGAGCATACGACGTAGGGACCCGCACCTTTACACATCGTGTCAGTGACAGCAGTCACAGTGCCTAAATTGACGTCCTGGTGTCACGCTGGCAGCTGGGTCTGGTCGAGCCTTACCCAATTCCGAGCGCTGTGAACCCCACGGTTCAGCGCATTGCAGACGGTTCAGCGAAGCGAGCGCTTCGCCTCCGCCCGCCGTTCCGATTCGAGTCGCTCCAGTCCGGGAGCCTCGTTCGTCATATGCGTCATTGCCGCGGCGATTGCGCGGTGTCCGGCTTGATCGCCGATCAGGCGATGCATCTCGAGGGCAACTCGTCGATAGGACGGATGGCCCTGCGGGGCGCTGCGCAGTTCCAGCATGTGTATCGCTTCGCGCGCGTTGAACTGCATCACATAGCGAATCCGGTAGGCCATCGAGACGGCGTATGCAGCCTGCTGCGCAAAGTCGGGGTGGAGCGCGTCGTAGAGCGCAGCGGATCGATCCATTGCCTCGTCGAAGATGTGCGCCTGACCCGCCTCTTCCAACAGTTCGGGACGAACATATCCGTGGTGCGGCGTCAACGGCTGCCACTCGATCGTCAGCATGCGGTGGCGTTGTAGATCTCGAAACGCTCCGTAGTCGGACAGTACGTCGAAGCGATAGTCGGTGCGCTCGAACGCCCTACCGGGCTTGTGGCGGCGGTTGTCGCGGTTGCCGACATAGGCGCGGATCAGAGCAACACGATCGTCTGCGGACAACGTCCTGACCTTGTCGAGGAGTTGCGATTCCGGCAGCGCGCTGTGCTGATAGCAGATCGCGGCCAACAGCTTGTCTTCGCCTTCTGGGTCGAAATCGACGAGCGTCACGGCTGGTGCATGATCCACCCGCGCATCACCGAACAGGCGATCGACGATGTCGGACGTGGCCCGTGAGGTGTCGACCAAGTAGTCGCTCCATGCACCGCCTCGGTCCGGCAGATCGACGCGACGGAGGAAGCTCGGTACTACCTTGCGCAGCTCGTGCAGCATCAAGGTCGCATAGTCACGCGCTTCAGGCAGCGGATTGGCGCGCATACGGATGAGCAGCGCCTCGAACGCCTGTCCCGAGCCGTAGAGCCCGACATTGGACAATGCAGCCGCTGGCAATATGCCGCGCACCGAGTCCAATGCCTTGGCTCTGGTCGCTTGTCGATAGACGAAGTCCGAATCGCCGGGGTCGTGCGGAACCGTCGCCCGCACGTGGTCGGTGATCAACTGCAGCAGCAGGCTGTAGGAATCGAACAGTCGGTCCATGTCGCCGACGTAGCGGGTGCCGTGCCGGCTCGTCAGGACAGCAGGATCGCGATAGAAACGGTAACGACCGCCGAGCCTCGCGTCGTAGGCGATGTAACGGGTGCTCTGTTCGAGGTAGCTCATCAGCCGGCCCCATTCGAGGATCTTGGTGAGCACATTGGAGGCCTGCTCACACGCCAGGTGCACGCCTCCGAGCTGGGCGACGGAATCGTCTCCGTACTCGAAGAACACCTTTTCGTAGAGTTC
>JAYTOR010000096.1:0-59171 GCA_043747685.1 Actinomycetota bacterium | reverse complement strand
GGATTGCTGCTGTCGCTGCGATCCCCGTCGCGACGAAGGCGGCCACCGTTCCACCACATCGTGCGGATGACGACATCGGAGACGATCGCCACGCCACCGACGAGGGTGACGGCGATCGTCGAAACGAGGATGTCGTAGTTGCGGATGTGGGAAAGCTCATGGGCAAGCACGCCTTCCAGTTCGACTCTGTTCATCTTCTCCAGGAGCCCGGACGTGACAGCGATGGCTGCATGGCGGGGATTGCGTCCAGTGGCGAAGGCGTTGGGGGCTGGGTCGTCGATGATGTACACACGGGGCTTGGGGAGGCCGCTGGCAATGCACAATCCCTCGACGAGGTTGTGAAGACGACGGTACTCGTTAGGGTCGGCCGGGTGGGCGCGGCTGACGGCGAGGGCGACGGCGTCGGCTTTCCAGTACGACGCAAAGGCGATACAACCGGAGATGACGAGGGCAACGATCGTGCCGATGAGCCCGTAGCCGACGAGGACGCCGACAGCTGCGCCAAGCAGGGCGACGAGCACGATGAAGGCGGCGATCAACAGGATGGTTCGGCGCTTGTTGGAAGCGATGAGGTCGTACATGTTTGTCCCAGGCTAGGTGGGCACGCGCGACGAGGCGCGGACCGCTGGTTGGGTCACCGAGGCGTCAGAACGTGACGGTGGGGGCTTGCCGGGCGGCTGCGTCCGCTTCGAAATATTCGCGCCGGCCGAACTTCAAGATGCGCGCGAAGAATACCGACGGAAAGGTGTCGAGCTTGTTGTTGTAGGCCGTGACGGCGTCGTTGTAAAACTGGCGGGCGTAGGCCACTCGGCCTTCGGTGTCGCTCAACTCTTCCTGCAGATTGATGTACCCGGCGTTGGCTTTGAGGTCCGGGTAGGCCTCCGAGAGGGCGAAGAATTGCCGCAGTGCGCCGGTGATCTGCGAATCAGCTTGTGCTTGGGCACCGGGCGTGGACGGCGCAGCGACCGCCGAATTCCGGGCCTGGATGACGGCTTCGAGCGTGGTCTTCTCGTAGTCGCTGGCCCCCTTGACGGTGGTGACGAGGTTGGGGATGAGGTCGAGCCGGCGTTTCAGCTGGACGTCGATCTGCGCCCACGAGTTCTCGACCTGATTGCGCTTGCGAATCAAGCCGTTGTAGACGACGACCGTGACGAGCGCGAGCACGACAACGATGGCGAGGATGATGATCAGTGCAATCATGGACGAAAGGTTCTCCTAGTGGCTCGTCCGCCGTGACGCCACATCGAGCGCGCCGAGACGGCGACACCAGGCAGTATACGGGCGAGATTCGTGCGCAGCCGGGATGGCACGTCACTCTCTGCCTCTGCGGCCTCGTACTGTTCGATCGCCGACGTGTAGATCTGCACGTACCTTTCGGCGAGCGCGCGCATCGAATAGACGTTGGCCCTGACGGATCCGGCATGGATCAAGTCGACCGCCAAGGCGTCGTCGGCGAGCACGCGCCGCAGCGCGTCAGCGAGCGCCACATGGTCTCCCGGAGCAACCAGCAGTGAATCGACGCCGTTCGTCGCCACATTCTTGTAGCCGTCCAACGAACTGGCCACGACCGGCGTGCCGGCGGCCATCGCCTCGATCAGCACGACGCCGAACGACTCCCCCATCAGCGATGGAGCGCAGAAGACCGCTGCGCCGCGGAGTCTGGCGATCTTCTCCTCGTCTGTCAGGCGCCCGAGCCACTTGATACGGGCATCTCCGGCATAGCGAATTCGGAGTTCCTGCGTTTGTGGACCGTCGGAGGCGACCCAGCAGTCGATATCGGCAGGGAGCAGGGCGAGCGCCTTGAGCAGCACCTCGAGGCCCTTGCGAGGCTCGTGGCGGCCACAGAAGAAGATGGCCGGAACGTCACTCTTGAACGACTTGGCGTTGCGGTAGCGGTCGATCTCGACGCCGTTGTAGAGCACTTCGTACTTCCCGCCGAGGTACCCGCGCACCAGCGACTCTGCGTCCTTGGAGACGACACAGCGGACCGTGACGTTCTCGATCATGTTGCGCAGCGGTCCGCTCAACAGGCGATACGACGTCGAATCGCCGGCGGCGTGGAACGTCGCCACGATCGGGGCGGGATGCATCACCAGCGAGGTCATCGATGGGCCAGGCACGAGTGGTTCGTGAAGATGGAGCACGTCGAAGTCCTCATCACGGAGCGCTCTGATCGTGCGGAGCGCGGCAGAGAAATCCGGTGCCAGCGGCACGACGGAGCCGTTGGCGGCGGTCGGAATGCTGTTTCCGAGCGGCGTCACCCAGGTTGCCGGCGGCGGGCCGTCGCATGGCCCGAGAACCCGTGCCTCATGGCCCATCGAACGCAACACCCTGGCGAGGCCGAGCACTTGGGCCTGGACCCCACCCGGAATGGTGAGGCTGTACGGGCTGACGATCCCGATGCGGAGGGCGCGCTCGGGCAGTGCCATGTCCAGCACTGTAGTCAGCGTTCACCTCCACTACGGTCGGCTCATGTCGTCGCCATCCGCCTCAGGCCAGCGTCTCCCGGCGCTGTCGCTCATTTCTGTCCCGCGTAAGCGCCAAGCGATTCTCGAACTGGCTGCTGAGGCGGACGCCAGGGGCTATGCAGGTATCGCCTGTCCGAGTGTCGGCGGCAGTATGGCCTTTGCGGTGTCGCTCGCCACGTCGACGTCGTCGATCCCTTTCTTCACGGCGATCCAGCCGACCTTCCTCAGCGTGGCCCGTGAACTCGGACCGACGGCATCACATATCCACGAACTTTCCGGCGGGCGCTTCCGCCTGGGCCTCGGCGTCAGTCATGCCCCGATGGTCGTCCGCTTCGGCGATGACCCCGAGCTGAGCATCGTGCACCATCCGCTGGCCGAGATGCGCCAGTACGTCGAGGCACTCCGGGCCGGCACGGGGTTTTCCGGCGAACTGCCACCGATCTGGCTTGCGGCATTGCGCGACAAGATGCTCAACGTGGCGATCGATGTCGCTGCCGGTGCGCTGTGGGCCAACGCCGCCAGGAGCAACCTCCCGAAACAGGTCGCCAGGCTCGGGGGGCGGCGTCCGGACTCCTTCCCGCTGCTGAACATGATCCCGACGATCATCGACAGCGACCTCGATGCAGCCAGGGCTGTGCACCGCAGGACGATGGGTACCTACGTCGTGCTCCCGAACTACCGGAACTACTGGAAAGAGGCAGGTTGGGAGGCGGAGATGGTTGCCATCGAAGCCGCCATCTCCGCTGGAGAGCGCGACCACAAGGCGCTGATGACCGACGCATGGATCGACGACGTCACGGCGTCCGGGCCACCTGAACGGATCGCCGAGATCTTCGAGGAGAGCTACGACGCCGGCGTCACCCCGATCGCCGTGATGTCATCGACGACGGGCGGCCAGGTCAAAGCCGTGCAGGAGCTGTTCTCCGTCTACGACTGAGCGCCGAGTGCATTGTGACCGGCGAGAAACGCACTCGCCAGCGTGTCGGCGATGAAGGCGAACTCTTCCTCCCCGGCGATCAGCGGCGGTGACAGCACGATCACCGGGTCGGCGCGGTCGTCGACCCGGCAGATGAGCCCGGAATCGAACATCGACGTGCTGATGACGCCTTTGAGAATCGAATTGCATTCGTGCGGGGTGAACGTCTCGCGAGTGTCCTTGTTGCGGACCAGTTCGATGACGCGGAAATAGCCCTCGCCACGGATGTCGCCGACGATCGGCAGGTCGGCGAGCGTCTGCAGGTAGTCGTCGAACACTGATTCGTTGTCACGCACGTGCTGCAGGATCGATTCGTTCTCGATGATGTCGAGGTTGGCAAGTGCGACGGCGCTGGACACCGGATGACCGCCGAAGGTGATGCCGTGGAGAAACAGGTCGTCACCTCGCAGGAACGGCTCGGCGAGCCGGTCGGAGACGATCATCCCACCCATCGGCGCATAGCCGGAGGTCACACCTTTGGCAAAGGTGATGATGTCCGGTTGGTAGCCGTATCGCTGCGACCCGAACCATTCGCCCAGACGCCCGAAAGCGCAGATGACCTCGTCGCTGACGAGCAGGACGTCATACCGGTCGCAGATCTCGCGTACCTTGACGAAGTAGCCGGGCGGTGGGACGAGTGCCCCACCGGTGTTCTGTACGGGCTCGAGGTACACGGCTGCGACGGTCTCGGGGCCCTCCATGAGGATGCGCTGTTCGATGTCGTCGGCGCAGGCGAGGGTGCATGCGCCGAGATGACCACAGTCGATACAGCGGTAGCGGTTGGTGTTCTGCACTTTGATCGCGCCCGGCACGAGCGGTTCGAATGGTGCCTTGATCCCTGGCACCCCGGTGATCGACAGCGCACCCATCGTCGTGCCGTGGTATGCGTAGTACCTCGACAGCACCTTCGTCTTCATCGGCTGCCCGACGGCTTTGAAGTACTGCCTCGCGAGCTTCCACGCCGACTCGACGGCTTCACTGCCGCCGCCCGTGAAGAAGACCCTGTTCAGATCACCTGGCGCCAATTCGGCGAGGCGCGAAGCGAGCTCGATCGTCGGCTCGGTCCCGAACGACCACACCGGGAAGTAGGCGAGCTTCTCGGTCTGACGAGCAGCGACCTCCGCCAATTCGGTGCGTCCGTGGCCGATCTGCACGGTGAACAGGCCCGACAATCCGTCGAGGAAACGCCGACCGGCGAGGTCGTAGACATAGCAACCCTCTCCCCTGTCGATGATCGGCAGGTTGCCGTGCCGGAAGTTGGAAAGCTGGGTGAAGTGACCCCACAGATGCCGTTTCGCCTTGTTCTGCAGGTCGTCGTGCACGTTCATGTCGACCAGTCTGGCCGCAACAGCAACTCCTCAGGCCCATGCGCCGCCAGAACCAGCGGAGAGGTGGCTCGGTTTGCTGTGAATTCGCACAGGTGACGCTGAATTCGCCGCGTGAGGTGCGATCCTGTCTGTCGCATGTGGATCGACCGACTTTCCTCTGCCTTCGCCGTGCTTGCTCTCGTGGCGCTCGTGGCAGTTGTCGCCCTCGGGATCGTTGCGCTCGTTCGTTGGAGGCAATCGGACGGTGCCGCCATCGACATCTTCGAGCGGATACAACCGGTCGCCCTGTGGCTCGCCTGGCTGGTGGCGTCGGCGATGACCTTCGGCAGTCTGTACTACGCGCTGGGTGCCGAGTACTTTCATTTCCCACGGAAGTACTTCCCGAACACGCTCGGCTGGTATCAGTGCATCTGTGTCGTTCCGCTGAGCATCGTGCTGCTGATCGCTGCCGTTCGCAAGGACGTCAAGATCTGGCAGTACACGATCGTGCCGGTCGTCGTCGGCGGCGTGTTCGCTGCGTACAACTCGCAACTACAGGCGTTGACGTCGCAGCCTGCCGATGGGAAGTTCTCCGATCCTGCCGCACAGCGGATCGTGTGGAAATTCGGCTTCGTGTCTCTTCCACTGATGGCGATGATCGGCTTCGTGCTGTTGGGACTGTTGCTGTTCACCGCGCAAACCGCCGCTGAGGACGAGCAGGACCACGACGAGCACGACGAGCAGGACGAGGTGGTCGTCGATGCTGTATGAACGGATGTCGACGCTCTTCGCCGTGCTCAGCCTCTGCGCCGCGACGGCGACGGGCATCATCGTCATCCTCGCCATCGTCCAACGATTGACGCACGCCTCGGTGACAACGAGGTTCTTCGCCGAACTGCAGCCGGTATCCCTTTGGATCGCCTGGTTCGTCGCTGCGGTGACGATGTCCGGCAGCCTGTACTACTCGCTCGTGCAGCACCTGCATCCCTGCCCGCTGTGCTGGTTCCAGCGGGTCTGCGTGTATCCGTTCGCTGTCGTGCTGCTGATCGCCGCAATCAAGAAGGACACGAAAATCTGGAGATACGTCATGCCGATGGCGATCATCGGCGTCGTCGTCGCTGCCTACCACACGCAGTTGCAGGCGTTCCCCGACCAGAACGGTTTCTGTAACTTGGTCGATCCCTGCAACAACCGTGAGGTCTGGAAGTTCGGCTTCGTTTCGCTGCCGTTCATGGATCTCACAGCTTTGCTGTTCATCATTACGTTGACGCTTGCCGCCACGGTCGAGCGCGCTGAACCCGAGGAAGTCGATGGCTGACAAGAAGCGCTCCAAGTCGAAACCGGTCGAAAAGCCGAGCCCCCCGCTGCCGACAGGATCGAAGCCGGCCAACAGGGTGATCTCGGTACCGCAGCAGTCGAAGACGCCGATCTACGTCGTAGCCGGGGTCGTCGTGCTGGCATTGATCGTCTTGATCATCGTGCTGTCGAGCGGCAGCGACAAGACGGCCGGCCCGGCGACAACGCTGAGTGCCGGCGCAGAGACGACTGTCGTCAACACGATGACATCGATTCAGCCGGCGACGTTCGATGCTGTCGCCTCGACAAAGGCGGCGAGCGTCTTCAAGAAGATCACGAGCGATGCAATCATCGCTGATGGCAAGCCGGAGGTGCTGTACATCGGCGGAGAGTTCTGCCCGTTCTGCGCAATCCAACGATGGTCGATGGTCGCAGCACTGTCGCGCTTCGGCACGTTCACCGGTCTCGGCCTGACGCGTTCGGCTGCCAGCGACGGCAATATCGCCACGCTGACGTTCCGGAACGTCAAGTACACGAGCCAGTACCTGACGTTCACCCCGATCGAGAACCTCGATGTCAACCGCAACGTCATCCAGACGCCGACAGACGCTCAGCAGAAACTGTGGCTGGCGATCAACGGACAGGCCTCGTTCCCGTTCATCGATGTCGGCGGCAAGTACGCAATTTCCAGTACCGACAATTACGCCATCCTCAGCAAGTTGTCCCAGACCGAGATCGCCGTCAATGCCGCTGATCCGAACACACCGGTCGGAAAATCGATCCTCAGCTCTGCCAACCAGTTCTCGGCGACAATCTGTTCGATCACCAACAACCAGCCGGCAAGCGTCTGCGATTCTGCCGGCGTCAAAGCAGAAATGGCGAACCTCCCGACCAAGTAGCCTCCTCCCAGCGGGAGGGTGAAAGCGATATGGCACACGTCTTTTCGACGTTCAAACGGGTGATGGTCGGCAAGCCGCTCGCCTCGAGTGAACTCGGTCATCAGCGGCTCGGCAAACTCGTCGGGTTGGCGGTGTTCTCCTCGGACGCCGTTGCGTCGACGGCGTTTGCTTCCGAGGAAATCCTCCAGGTCCTTGTCCCTGCGATCGGGGCGGCGGCGATCGGGTATCTCCTGCCGATCTCGATCATCGTTGTCGTCCTGCTGGTCATCGTCGTCGCCAGCTACCGCCAGACGATCTTCGCGTATCCGGGCGGAGGCGGCTCCTATATCGTCAGCAGGGAGAACCTCGGCACGAGGCCCGCGCTCTTCGCCGGCGCCTCCCTGCTCGTCGACTACACGCTCAACGTTGCCGTCTCAGCGGCAGCCGGAGTCGCCGCGCTCACATCGGCAGTGTCAGGGCTACGTGGTCACCCTGTGGCGCTGTCGCTCGTACTGGTGGCGTTGATCACCGTGGCGAACCTCCGTGGCGTGAAGGAGTCTGGCCGGCTGTTCGCCGGCCCGGTGTACGGCTACGTCGTCGCCATGCTGCTCCTGGTCGGTGTCGGTCTCGGCCGGACGTACTTCGGCCATCTCGGAACGATCGCCCCGCCGAGTGACCCGATCGGCCAGAAGGGAGCCCTCGAAGCGGTCACCCTGCTGCTCCTACTCCGTGCGTTTGCGTCTGGTGCGATCGCCCTGTCGGGCGTCGAGGCGATTTCCAACGGTGTGCCGACGTTCCGCAAACCGGAGGCAAGAAACGCGTCGATCACGCTGATGTGGACAGGCACGATTCTCGGGTCCCTGTTTTTCGGCATTGCCGTCCTTGCCGGGCACCTCAAACCACGGCTGTCGGAGACCGAGACGATTCTCTCGCAGATGGGTCGCGCCGTGTTCGCCAGCTCGCACAACCCCGGCTACATCCTGCTGCAGGCCTCGACCGTGGCGATTCTGTGTCTGTCGGCGAACACCTCCTTCGCCGACTTCCCGCGTCTCAGTTCGATCATCGCCCACGACGGATTCCTGCCGCACCAACTCGCCAACCGTGGTGATCGGTTGGTGTACTCAAACGGCATCATCGCCCTGTCACTCGCTTCGGCGGGTCTCCTGATCGGTTTCAGCGGCAACGTCACCAAACTCGTTCCGCTCTTCGCTGTCGGGCTCTTCAGCGCCTTCACGTTGTCCCAGAGCGGCATGGTGATCCATCATCTGCGCCGTCGTGAGCCGCGCTGGCACTACAACATCGTCATCAACGGCATCGGGGCTGCCGCCTGTTTTGTCGTCTTGTGCATCGTCGTCGTTTCAAAATTCACCGAGGGCGCCTGGGTGCCGACCGTCGTGATCCCGCTGATCGTGTTCGTGTTCGCCGGGATCAAACGCCACTACGACCGTGTACAGCGGACCATGGATGCGGTCAGTCCTCTGGCCATTCCCGTGGTGCACCACACCGTCGTCCTGCCGATCGGGCGGATCACTCCGGCCGTCGCCCAGGCCATCGGCTACGCACAGGCGATGAAACCTGATCACGTCGTGGCGGTGAAAGTGATCAACGATCCAGAAGAGCGCGACGAAACCGCCGCAGCCTGGGCCGCACTCGGTTGCGGTATCACCCTCGAGATCATCGAATCGCCGTATCGCGATCTCGCAGGGCCGATCCTCGACTATCTCGATGAACTCGACCGGCTGTACGACAACGATCTCATCACCGTCTTGATTCCGGAACTCGTCGTTCATCACTGGTGGGCGCAGGCGTTGCACAACCAAAGTGCATTTGCATTGAAGGCGCGGCTGCTCTTCCGTGCGAACACCGCCGTGACGAGTCTGCCGATCCACCTGTAACCGTGACGCCGGCCGAGTCGCTGTTCAGGATTGCGCTCTGCGGAACTTGTCCATCAGGTGCCGACCGGCGGTAACCGGCGCGTACTTCGGCTCGGCGCCGGCTGCGAGGCAGGTCGGAAGGCATTCGATGACGGCGTCCCAGTTGGCGTTGTGGAAGAAGGCCAACGAGCGGCGGGTGCAGTCTGCCCCGATATTCGAGGGCGGCGTGACGACCCGGTGCAGGGTGCTGCGCCAGCGGTCGTTGGTCCAGCGGGCAAGGGTGTCGCCGACGTTCACGACGTAGGCGCCTGGCGTCGAGTGGACCTCGTGCCACTGATCGTCGGCGCCGCGGACCTGCAGACCTCCGGGAGCGTCGTCCTGGCGCAGGAGCGTGAGCGTGCCGTAGTCGGTGTGTGCGCCGGCGCGCAGCTGACCGGGTTCAGGCGCTGAGCCGCCGAGGTCCGGATAGTGCAGTGCCCGGAGCGCAGCCGTATGGCGGTCGATGAACGGTTCGAAGAAGGAATCCGCGAGTCCGAGCCCGACTGCCATCAGGCTCATGATTCTGGCGGTCAATTCGGTCATCGCTGTGTAATAGGCATGCCAGGCCACCGGCATCGACGGGAGTGCCGCTGGCCAGGGTGTCGCTGAGTAGACGAACGCCGCAGCGGGGTCGGCGGACTGGACTCCGGTGCGGCCGAATGGGCCTGCGGAAAACGTCTCCTTGAGGTCAGGTGGCGTCATCACACCAAGGCTTGCGGCAAGCCGTTCAGCGCGGAATGGAGCGTATCCGTAGGCGTTCCCTGGCGGAATCGAGGCAGCGAGTTTGTCGTCGAGCGAGAGCGCGAAGAACGCTCGGGCAGATGACCAGGCTGCTGTTTCCACTACAGGATCGAGCTGATGGCCGACGATCTGGAAGAAGCCGAACTCCGATGCCGCCACATCGATCGCCGCGCCGACCTCGTATGCCGGCCCGCTGAGGTCGATGACAGGAACCTCCGTCGACGTCGACGCAGACGGACAGGGGAGCCATTCTCGGGGCACTGGACGGCCGGAGACGTTCAAGAGCGTGTGAGGACGATGACCGGGATCACCCTGGTCGTCTTTTCTTCGTACTCCTTGAACCCTGGCATCGCTTCTGCCTGTGCATCGAACAACCGGCGGCGCTCGGCTTCCTTGGCAACCGCAGCAACCGCCTCGAATTGCTCGGTCCCGACCTCGAGCGTGACAGTCGGGTTGGCAACGAGGTTGTGGTACCACGCCGGATTGTTCGGCGCCCCGGCTTTGGAAGCGATGATGACGAGCCGGTCGCCATCGGTCGAATAGACGACGGGACAGGTGCGCCGTTCATCGGACTTGGCACCGGTGGTCGTCAACAGCAGCAGTGGAGCACCTTCGAACGGCGGGCCGACCTTGCCACCGTTCGCGCGGAACTCGCTGATGATGCGGGTATTGAAGTCGTTGATCGAAGCAATGTCAGACATGTCGCTGATCGTACGCCAGCAGGGATACTTGTGCATCGGTGAGCCCGTGGACGCCCCGGAAACGAATACAGTCTTGGTGTGGCCCTCGCTTACATCGCAGCCTTTGCCACCGCGCTCGGCTACGGGTACGGTGCCGTCCTGCAGGACCGAGCAGCGAAGCAGGTGCCCGTCACCGCCGCCGACCAGGGTTCCAGCCTGCTGAAGGTGACGACGAGCCGGTCGTACATCGCCGGCATGGCGCTCGGTGTCGTGGCATGGTTCTGTTCACTGCAGGCGTTGCGGAGCCTGCCGCTTTTCGCCGTCCAGGCGATCGCCGCCAGCAGTATCGGTGTCATTGTGCTCATCACCTGGGCGACCACCCATCATCGCCCATCACGTGTCCAGGGGTGGATGCTGTCAGGGTTGGCGTTGGCGTTGGTGGGGCTCGCCTTTTCGGCAGCCCCGGGTGACACTGAACGAGTCAGTCGCACCTTCGTCCTCCTCGTCTGGATCAATGTGGTGGCCGTCGCAGCGCTCGGTGTCTGGGCTGCGAAACGTCACGGGCCCCGCAGTAGCGCATTTCTCGGTGCAGTCTCGGGCCTTGCAGATGGCGGCATGGCATTGTGCGTCAGGGCTGTTCACAATCGCCACCACTCGTTCGTCCACCTCATCACCCGCCCGCTCGTCATCGCCATCGTTCCGTTCGCTGTGATCGGCATTGCCTCGTTCGCAGCGGCCTTGCAACGCGGTTCGGCTTCAGTCGCACTGGCCTGTCAGCAGGCCGTCGCCACGCTCGCACCATCGCTGATCGGGCTGGCGGTACTCGGTGACAAGTCACGCCATGGATTTGCCGTGCTCACCTATACGTGCTTCGCCATCACGGTGGTAACGGCGATCGCCCTGACGCTCGTCCACCCGGCGGGAGCCGTCGAGTCGCAGCCCGTGCCGATGCCAGAGAATGCGCAGTAGCTGAGACTCGGAGGCTGATCAGACTCGAGACCGGTCAGACTCGAGGCCGGTCAGACTCGGGGGGTCGGTCAGACTCGAAGGCCGCTCAGACGGGTGCGGCAGCTTCGCGCCGACGAGCATCTCCTACCATCGCCACGAGCGCTTGGCGCACTTGTAGCCCAGTGGTGCACGGCTCGGCGAAACCCAGTCGAACTGCATTGCGTCCAGTCGGACTGACGGCGATCATTTCGAATCCATATCGGTCGACAGCAGACATCGTTGCCGAGACGGTTTCCGGGAACCCGCCGAAGTACCGGCAGAAGAGCATCTGCGCTTCGGTGTGGTCCGCGTTCATGTGCTCGATGATGCCGGCAGCTTCGCCGGCGAGCGGATCGGCCTCGGCCGCTGCATACGCCACGTCGTCGACCCAGCTCATCCTTCCATATCCCCCGACGTAACGGATCGCCTTGACCACCAGGCGATAGAAGACGAAGTCGCCGAAATCGATGTAGTACGCCGAGGACGGGTTCGCTGCGAGGTAGTGGTCGCGCACCGACGCCCGGTCTGCGTCGGCGACAGCGATGAGGTCGCCGATCAGCGTGGCCCGCCCACTGGCAAGGGGGTCAGCGCCTTCAGGGACCGGCTCGGCGACGAGCAGGCTGCCGCGCGGATCGTGCATCATGTTCTGCGTGTGTTCGGCCATCAGGCTGATGAAGAACAGTGGATTGCCGCATTCGTCGATCGCATAGCTGGCGACAGAGCCGTACGGGTACCCGGCCGGGTCCGTCGTCAACGTCGACAGCGCACCGCGCGATGCCGAAGCGACCAGGGTGCGGCAGCGTTCAGCGTGACTCGGCTCGCGGACCGGCGCTGAGCCGCCGCCGGTCCCGGCGTCATTGGTATCGGAACTCGGAACCTGGTGCATGTTCGGGCGCTCGCTCATCGCCGACACGCTAATGGTCGTGCGCCACATCGTCGCTGGCATACGGCGGTCGTTCGATACTGTCTCCTCAAATGCCGGACCAGCCAGCAACTCCGCCGTCTCCGTTGGAACGTGCCGACGACGCTCCGATCGAGATCCCAGACCTGTGGCACGCCCGGGACGTTGATCCGAACGTCGGGGGACCCGACTTTTCGCGCTTGGCAGAGGCGGTGCAGCTGCTCCAGGACCGTTTCACCGGTGCCTGTCTGCCAGCGGACCGAACGGTCGAGGTTGCTGCACAGATCGAACGGATCGCCGCGCTGCTCGGCGAGTTCCAGGTCGAAGAGCGCCGTGCACCCGCCGGGGCGCGCAGCGACCTACCAGGCCGCGGCAGCGCGCTGTTGCCGCGGTTCTGCGTCGATCACGGGACCGACACCTCGGTGAGAGGTTCTGTGACCTTCACACGCTTCCATCTCGGCGGCAACGGGGCGGCACACGGCGGCACGCTTGCGTTGTTGTTCGACGACGTCATGGGTCACCTCGTCAGCACCAGAGGGAACGGTGTTTCCCGCACGGCGTATCTACACGTCAACTATCGCAGCGTCGCACTGCTTGAGCGTCCGATGCGGTTCGACGTCGCGATCGAACGCGTCGACGGGCGAAAGACGTGGTCGACGGCACGCATCACCGATGGAGATCAACTGGTGAGCGATGCCGAAGGCCTGTTCATCCGGCTGCTGCCGGGCCAACCGTAGGGCAGCAGCGTAGCCGGTTGCGTCGTTTCAGGCGGTTTCGTCGTTTCAGGCGGTTTTACGAATCGAGACCGGACCGCTGTCGGCCGCACCCTTCACGGTGTCGCTACCAGCCGATTTCGACGGCTTGTTCTTCGACTTCATGAACAACGCAGCGACAACACCGAGGATCGCCACACCGACGATCAGTCCCCACGGCGCCGACCTCTTGGGCTTGATTGTCACGGTCGGGACCTTCTGGCTGACGGTGTGAACGAGATGCTGGGCGCCCGTCGCTGCGGAATTGGCGACGTCGGCGGCCGCCTCGGCGGCGGAGCGTCCGAGTACGACTGCCTGCTTGCCGAACTCAGTTGCCGTCTGAGCGGCGTCGTGAGCAATGGAAGAAACGGTATCGGTCAATGTCATGGTGAGATCCTTGTGTCCGGGTACGTCGCGTATGTACCCATCCATGCGCTCGCCGAAACGTCAGACGGGGCGAGCTGTCGACGGGCGCTCGATCCTGCCGTCCGGATGTCTGGCAAATCGCTCCTGCCGACGACTGTGAACCGGCTCGTCGCTCGACCACGGCCAACCACCGAATTCTGTCCGCTGATAGTCGTGGAAGGCCTCGGAAATCTGCTCGGCGGTGTTCATCACGAACGGCCCGTACTGGGCGACCGGTTGTCCGATCGGAACACCTTGGAGCACCAGACATTCGCCGCCGTTCGGGCTGGAGAGCTCGACATCGCGGTCGCATCGCAGAACGGCACCGGTGTTGGAGCCGATCTTGAAATTGTCGGCGAACAGCGAACCGCCTACAAAGGCGTAGAGCGACCGGACAGTGTCCTCGTGGAGCGCTGCCGGCATCGTCCAACGCGCACCTGGGTCGAAGCGCAGGTGCCAGATCGCCAGGTCGGCGTGCGGGTTCCGGGCCCACGAATTCGGTGGTGGCGACGCCGGTTTCACATCGGCCAGTGCTCCGGCGACCACTGTGACTTCCGTCGTCAGGCCGGCATCGTCGACATGCACGAGGCGGGGCGTCTCACCGTCCCACAGCATCGTGAAATGCGGCTCGGCGAACTTGTCGGCGGGTGCCAGGTTGAGCCAGATTTGGAAGAGTTCGAGTGGGTTGGGGCGGTCGGCGTCCAGCAACGGGAACATTTCGCAATGGACGATCCCTCTGCCAGCCGTCAACCACTGAGTATCGCCACGGCCGAACCTCGCAGTGGCCCCCAGCGAATCCGAATGATCGACGACGCCGTTGCGGACGTAGGTCACGGTCTCGAAGCCGCGATGAGGATGCTGAGGAAATCCCGGGACGGAAGTGCCGTGGTACATTCGCCAACCGTCGATCCCCGCGAAGTCGGACCCGGGTTCATGGCCGGCGAGCGGTGTCGCCGGACCGAGCCGCTCGTTGCCGTTCGGGTAAGCGTCATGGTGATGGACACAGAACAGGAACGGGTCGAGCGTCGGCCATCGAGATTGCAGCGCCACGGTTTGCAGGATGGGGCTGTCTGCAGGGTCCATCCGTCCAGCCTAGGTGGCTTGTATTTTGCGGGTGCCTACTTGCCGGAGTAGCCGCCCTTCGACTCTTTCTTGGCTGCCTTGTCGGAACGCTTCTCCTTCAATGACTTGCCCTGCTTCATCGCCGTCTTCTTCTGCGGTTGTTCCTTGTTTGCCATCTCGAACTCCATCTACTCGTCTGCTAGGAACTGTACGGCACGTCAGGCGGGGCTGCTGCTTCGAATTGCGAGAACGATGCCACATTCATCAGCGACTGAGTGCCGCACTTGTCGGCCGTGCGGTCAGCGCGATGCCGCAAGTGCATTGGCGAGCGGAGCGAGCACTGATGGGTCGAGTGGCGGCCGCAGGTTGACGATGACGATGTCGACCCCGGCAGCGAAATATGCCGCTGCCTGCTCGACGTAGGCATCGACCCCAAGCGAGGGTTCGTAGATGATGTTGACCGACGCCTCGATCTCACGTGGATCCCTTCCGATATCGGCGCAGTGGGCGTCGAGGATGTCGCGCGACTCACGCCATTTCGCCGGCGAGGCGACGATGCTGTTCCAGTGTTGGGCGAACCGTGCTGTCGTCAGCAGGGTACGCGTCGGGCCGGTTCCGCCGATGGCGATCGGTGGGTGCGGGCGCTGCACCGGCTTCGGTTCGCAGCGCGCCTCGATGAGCTTGACGTAGCGTCCGTCGAGATTCGTGGTGGTGTTCGACAGCAGCCCGACGATGGCCTCGACCCCCTCATCGAACCGGTCGAAGCGTTCCTTCAACGGTGGTAGGTCGATACCGTACGCCGTGCATTCCTCCTGGTTCCATCCAGCACCGACACCGACGATCAGCCGGCCACCGGAAATCACGTCGATCGTCGCTGCCATGTTCGCCAGTACTGCAGGGTGGCGGTAGATCATGCCGGAGACCTGGCAACCCAGTCGTAGCCGCTTCGTTTCGGTGGCCATCGCTGCGAGCATCGTCCACGCCTCGAGACATGGGCCGGTCGGATCGGAGAAGATCGGATAGAAGTGGTCGAAGTTCCAGGCAGATTCGAAGATCTCGATGTCGTCCGCTTCACGCCATACGGCGAGCATCTCGTGCCACGTCGAATTCTGGGGTGCAGTTTTGATACCAAAGCGCATGATGGGTCCTGACGCCGTCGATGTTGTCCGATCCGATTCTGTCTGTCCTGAGTGCTGCATGGCAATCCGGTCTCACCGGCGGCAGTACCGTCAGCGCGGTCCCGTCACACCGTGCTGCTCGTCGATGACGCCGCTGACGGCGATCCCTGCGGCAACCGCAGCGCCGCGATAGGCCGTTGCCAAAGTCGCTGCAGTCTCGTGGGCGTTGAGACCGCTGGGATTCGCCAAGACCCAGAGCTCAGATCCTTCGAGGTCGTTTTCTTGTCGACCCTGCTGTGTCGCCCGGCGGTCGAACGCCTGGCGATAGGCCGTCAAACCGAGCATGGCGACCACGCGCGGATGGACCTCGGCGACGAGCTCCCGCAATCGCTGTCCGCCGGCGAGCAACTGCGCCCTTGTCAACTCGTCCGCACGGGCTGACGCAAACGGCACGAGGTTGGTGATACCGATACCCGCCTGCTTCAACAGCAGGGTGTCATCGGCGCTCATCCCGGCACTGGCGTCGATCAACCTGGGGACGATTCCGCCTTGGAACAAGGCGGGCCAGAAGCGGTTGCCGGGCCGGGCGAAATGAGCGTTCACCGCCGCCGTCCACAGTCCCGGATTGATTCCGACGAAGAGGAGTTTGACGTCGGCACCGATGAGATCGTCCACGACTGCACCTTCGAAGGTCAGCAGTTCGGCCCGCGTCGGTCGTCGGGTCATTGGCCGGTGGTGTGCAGCCGCAGGACCAGCTCGTCATGTCCCCTCGTCACGGCTTCGCATCCGACCAGCGTTGAATGATGCCGGTGTCGGCGACGAAGCGAACGTTTCCGGCCGGCGCCCAGCGCTGCGACGCCTCCTGCAGACAATCGTCGAGCAGCCGAGCGACCGTCGAGCCGTGTTCTGCCGGCACGTGGACGAGCAGTTCGTCGTGCAGGCAGAGGACGATGATTGCCCCCGTCCAGGCAATGCGGGCCCGCACGATGACGGCCCACGCCTTGAAGAGCTCCGCAGCGGCGCCTTGGACGACGGCATTGCGGGCGAAGCGGCCGCGCCCGGCAACAGCACTGGGTGACTCCGTGCCGTCTGTGGTCTGAGACATGCGGATCAATCTGCCGCCGAACGTTCTGATGTCCGTACCGGCTTGGCCCGATTCGTCAGCGTCGCAGAGGTAGCGCATCGCCACCGGGTATGCGGCCTCGAGACCGCGCAGTGCCTGCCCGGCAGCACCAGACGTCTGGCCGTACATGGCTGCAAGCACCGCAACCTTGGCGATCGGTCGCTCGACACCAAGGCGCTTGGCGATGGGAGCGTAGAGGTCGTCGGCAGCGGTTGCGTTGGCGAGCGCCGGGTCACCGGATACCGCTGCGAGCACGCGTGGCTCGATCTGTCCGAGGTCCGCCCTGACGAAGACGTGGCCGGGTTCGGCGACGATCGCCGGGCGCATTTCCGCCGGGAGGTTATGTAGTCCGGCCAGGGCGGTCATCCGTCCTGCGGCACCGTCACAACCAGTCCATGCACCGCGGAGCCTGCCGTCGCTACCGACATGCGAGGCGAGCCAGGCATAACCGTAGGTGGTCGAGATTCGCTCGGCCTTGCGCCATGTGAGCAACGCGTCGACGAACGGATTTGCCTCCCTGAACGGCTCGAGCCGCCATGCACGGGTACTTGTCACATCGATGCCGACGCGACCGAGAAGCGCCTTGACATGGGCCGGGTTTCGCAGGTCTCGGTCACCGCCGAGCGGTGCGTGTTCGAGTACGGCCGCATCACGAGACGCGCGCTGTTGCGCCGCCTCCTTTTCGCTTCCAGGACGTTCCCCGGCCGCAGCACCGATGATGCTTTCAGCGACTGCCACGTCGATGGGCAGGCCGTCGATCTGCAGTTCAGCACACAGCAACTCCGCTGCAGACTCCGAACGGGCGGTCGCCGCCGGGTCGCCGCCGACTTCGAGTTCTGCGAGCCGGGTGCGCTGCAGATCGCACGCAGTGACAGCCACAGTTGCCCACCGGGCCAGTCGCTCCGGGCTGGTTGACCACAATCCGCTCACCCATTCTGGCCGCAGATGTCGGTCAGGGCGAACAGGGTCGTCGAAGTCGGTTCCGTCGTCGCCGCTCCCGGTGAGCAGATCGAGTTGGCCCATACCAGGGATGGCATCGGCGCCAAGACCGTGCAACGCTGCCCACGCCATTGGCGGTTCGGCTCGCCAGCCGCCGAACAACACCCGATGGACTGCGGCGACGTCCCAGCACGTAGCCACCCGTAGACCGGCGCGGATCAGGACAGATGCAGTCTCGTTGTTCCACCAAATCCAACGCGGGCGCAGCGCAGATTCGATCGCCCGTACGACCTCGGCCGGTTGCGCAGCGTGCATGGCCCACTGGCGATCGTCGGTTGCAAACCCGACGCCGACTCCGTCGGCGATCGCCACGGCGATCATCGATCCGCGCGCCAACCCATGCGAGATCATCGATCCCGACAACGCTGCGACTCGCTCGACGATTGTCGTGTCGAGTTCCATCACTCCATCTTCGCCGCAGCGGCCGCACGGCGGCACATTGGTGTGCAACAACACGCGTCAGCCCCGTCTGGCGGCGCGTGGCACCGTCTGGCGGCGTGTGGCACCGTCTGGCAACGGTCAGCGGCATCTAGCGATGGCGGAATTGGTCGAGTTGGCGCCGATCCCGCTTCGTCGGCCTGCCGGCGCCGGGATCTCGGAAGAACGGCTGGAGAAATGCTTCGCGCTCCGGCGGCGGTGGGCTGTGGTCGACGAAGCAATCGGCAGCGACCGACGCACCGACTCGCTTTTCGATGATCCTGGCGACCTCGACATCGCGCTCGAGTCCGTGGATACGTGCTGTGACGCGATCTCCGACCCGCACAGAGTGGGCGGCCTTTGCCTGGCTGCCATTGACTTCGACGTGTCCGCCGTGGCAGGCGTCGGTGGCGTCGGAGCGAGTCTTGAACAGGCGGATCGACCACAGCCATTTGTCCACGCGGGTCGACTCCACCCTCCCATCGTTGCAGTTCCGAATGCGTGATTGCACGTCGATTGGGTCTGTGAGACTGTGCCGATGCCGCTCAGCACTGGTTTCAATCACGTCGCAACGCTCACGACCGACCTCGACCGTCTCGTCGCCTTCTACCGGGAGGTTTTCGAAGCGGAGATCACCTTCGAGATGGATGCGCGATCCGATCATCCGCGAATGATCATTCTCGATCTCGGCGGCGGTGCTGCGCTCAATGTCTTCGAGGTGCCGGCCGACGAGATCATCGGCGACAAGACTCGCCAGGGCCACCGCGGGGCGATCGATCACTACGGCGTCGCTGTCGATTCACGGGCCACGCTGGAAAGGATCCGGGGACGCCTAGTCGCCGCAGGTGTCGATATCGGCGAGATTCAGCAACTCGGATCGGATTGGTCACTGTTCTTCCGCGACCCGGACGGCATGGAACTCGAGGTCTGCTCGAGCAAACCCTGACCCCTGCCCGCTAAACCCCGACCCGCGACTCCGCAACCGTCATACCGCGGACTCGGCCCGAGTCACGGAATCTCGGACACGCTGCGATATACGGTGACACGGCGGTTGCGCAGGGGCTGGCTCAGGAGAGGATGAGGCCGACGTCGGTGATGCCGAGGGGAATCAGTTTGAGCTTGCCGTCGACGATATCCCAGCTGTTGCGTTGTCCGAGGATGAAGATGATCGTCGTCTCGACATTGCCCGCAGTAGACGAGCACGGCAGCGTCGTCAACGTCAGCGGTCCGACAACGAGTTGATCGCCGCGCTCGAACGTGACGTGGGCCGAGCCCATATTGCAACCTGTCTTGATCATCATCGTTCCGTCAGCGGCGATCGAGAACCCGGCGCCGGTTCCGGTCGGCACCTGCTGCAACCCCCCGAGGGTGATGTTCGCCTCCGCACTCCAGAATCGATTCAGGAGGGGTGCGAGCACTGCGGGGTCGACGGCGTTAACCAGATCGGTGGTCGTGGGCCCGGTGGTCGTGGGCCCGGTCGTCGTGGGCCCGGTGGTCGTGGGCCCGGTCGTCGTGGGCGACGAGGGCGATGAGGGCGATGAACGTTGCGTCGGCGAGGCGGAGCGCTGATCGACGGAGGAGCCGCAGCCGACGGCGAGTACGGCGGTGACGAGGACGGACGAGAGCCGGCTGACGAAGCGATGCATGGTGGTTAGACGTTCCGTCGCGAGCGGTTTGTTCCCGACCATCCCGGGCGAGGCGTGCAAGAGTGTTGCCAATGGTGACTGAATCCGAAGGCGCAGCCCGCCATCAGCCGGCCCTACTGGTCGAGGCGAGCTCGGTTCTCAGCTATGCGATGGCACACAACCGAATCCCCGTGGTGCACAAGATCACCGTTGTGAATCCCGGCATCGCTATCCGTGCGGCGACCCTGCGAATGGTGTTGGTCGATGCAACCGGCCCGGTAGGTGCTTCGCAGGTCCTGCTGATCGACCTCGAAGACGACCAGCCGACGGTGCTGACGAACGTGGCCTTCTCGATCGACCCGGCGGCGATGCTGCAGATCGAGGAGCAGCGACCGGCGGTATTCGAGGTCACATTGGAGAGCGACGGGATCGTTCTCGCCCGGAGTCGCACCGACATGCGGTTGCTCGCCGCCCAGCAGTGGCTCGCCGTCCCGACCGTGCTGTCGCTGGAACTACTCGCAGCGTTCGTGATGCCGAACCATCCGGCAGTGACGGCGCTGATCAGTGAGGCTGCGGACCTGCTGCAGCAGAGCACAGGCAGTCCATCGATGCAGGGCTATCAGGCAGGTCCGCAACGCGTCGATCAGATCGTCGAGTCGATCTATCAGGCGATGCAGAATCGGCTGATCCGCTATGCCAATCCGCCGGCGAGTTGGGCCGACGTCGGCCAGAAGATCCGCACCCCGGATCAGGTGTTCGACGGGCGGGTCGGCACCTGCCTCGACACGGTCGTCGTGATGGCTGCTGCGCTGGAGCAGGCCGCGATCCGGCCGCTGTTGTGGATCCTCGACGAGCACGCCTTCCTCGGCTACTGGCGTTGCGAATTCGCCCTCGACGCTGTCGTGCAGACAGAAGTCGCAGACATCGTCAACCGCATCGATCTCGCGCAGATCAGGCTCGTCGAGACCACCGCCGTCGTCGTCAGCGAGCAACCGATCTCGTTTGCTGACACATTTCAGCGGCCGTATGCCGATTACCTCACAGGCGATCTGAGCAGGGTGGTCGGCGTGACGGACGTGTGGCGAGCACGCAAGAACGGCATCGTCCCACTTCCTGCTCGGCTGCGTTTGGCTGACGGCAGTACCACCGTCGTCGAGTACCGACCGGCGCCCACACACTGGGCTGCGCCTGGCGGTACCTCGGCGGACGATCCGCTGCTGGTCCGTGCAGGCGGTCCGGCTGGCACACAGAGCGGCCCACCGACCGTGCTCGGCGCCCCGCCTTTTCCCCCGCCCCCGAGGGTGCAGCAATGGAAGAACGCCTTGCTCGACCTCAGCAACCGCAACCGGTTGATCAATTTTTCGGAGCGCACCAGCATCGCCATCGCCGTTCCGGAGCGACGACTTGCGGCGCTGGAGGACGCAGTCAATGAAGGCACGCCGATCAATCTGGTGCCGTCGGATCAAGTCGCCGAGATCCAGCAGCAGCGCGGCATCCGTTTCGGCAGCGCACTCCCCCAGGATCAACTGGCGGACATGCTGTCGGCGCGCCGCTCCGTCTTCGTCGACGTCACCAAGGCTGCCTACGACACTCGGCTTCGCAATCTCGCCTACAAGGCGAAGACGATCATCGAGGAGACCGGTGCCAACAACCTCTATCTCGCGCTCGGATTCCTGGTGTGGCGACATGACAACAGGGACCTGCGTTCGCCGTTAATCCTCGTTCCTGTCCGTTTGACATCGACGTCGAGGCAGGGCACATTCCGTATCACGCTCGACGAGAGCGGTTCGAGCACGCCGAACTACTGCCTCTTGGAGAGATTGCGCCAACTACACGGGCTGGAGGTACCGGCGGTGGCAACGCCGCTGGAGGACGGATCCGGGATCGACCTCGACGCCTCGATGCGGGCGATGCGCGAGGCGCTCGTGGCCCATGGATTGCCATATCGTCTCGAGGACACCGCTGCGCTGGCGATCCTCCAGTTCGCCAAGTTCCGCCTGTGGAAGGATCTCGACGAGCACTGGGAAACGCTTTTGCAGAACTCGCTGCTGCGACATCTCGTCGAGCAGCCGAATGATCCGTACATCGATCCGGTCGTGCGCACTGATGGCGAGCCCGACCTCGACGAACTTGCGGCGAAATGCCCCGTGGCCGCTGACGCCTCACAGTTGGCGGCCGTCGCCGAGGCGGTCGTCGGACGCAGCTTCGTGCTCGAAGGTCCTCCTGGGACTGGCAAGTCGCAGACGATCACCAACCTGCTGACCCGGGCGGTCGCCGAGGGCAAGCGGGTGCTGTTCGTTGCCGAGAAACGAGCGGCGCTCGACGTCGTCCGAAACCGCCTGGACGCCGTCGGTATGGGTCCGTTCTCGCTCGACTTGCACGACAAATCGAGCAAGCCGGCTGCAGTACGCAGCCAGATTCGTCAGGCGCTCGAACACCACGTCGAGGTCGACCGGGACGGACTCGCTGCAGACCACGAGACAGTCCGTTCGTCAGGACGACAGCTCTCGAGGTATGCGCAGCGCCTGCATCAGCCGAACGCCACCGGTCTTTCCTTCTACACGGCGCACACCAAGGCGTTGGCGATCGGCGACAGTGCGCCGGCAATGTCCGTCCCCCTGTCACTGTTGAACGGAACAGCCACAACAGTGTTCGACGTCGTTCGTCGACAGCTGTCGACGCTGGCCGACACTGCGGATCTTGCGAGGCCGAGTGCCGACCATCCGTGGGGGTTCATCGACCCGCAGAACGCCACGGCGATCGACATCGAGGAGCTGGTGCGGCTCGCCGGCGATTTCGACGCGGCAGCCGCAGTGCTCCCCGATCCGTCGGTGATCGACGTGCTCGATGCCGCTCAGACGGCCACCGAGTTCGGTGCCGTCGCAGCGATCATCAGTGCTCCACCGGTGACCCTGGCGATACTCGACGACACGCGGACATCACGGTGGCGAGAGTCCGTCGCCGACGTCGTCGCCGAGATGCAAGCGTTCGCCACGACAGCACATCCCGGTCTCGACGCCGTCACACCTCAGGTGCTCGATCTGGCGATCACCGAGATCGACGCACAGGCGAGAGCCGCAGCGGACTCAAGCTTTTTCGGCCGCAAGAAGCGGCTGCTCGCCGCCCGCGACCGCCTGCAGACGGCACTGCGCGCCGACGTCGATCCGAAGGACGTGCCGGCGCTCACCACTCAACTGGTGCAGCTGCAAGTTGCCGCCAGGGTTGTCGCCGCGCACGTCGAGGCGATTCCGGGGCTGAACCTCCCAACCGGATGGAATCCGCTGACAGAACCCGCTTGCGATGTCGTCGTCGCCAAGAGCCAGTGGTTGCGGTCGATCGGACTCGTCGTCGATCCCGGTCAACGCGATCCCGGCGCGGCGCGCTTTGCGTCGACGGTCCGGCGATTGCTCGACGCTCGACCGGCGATCGATCATCACACATCGGTGGTGGTGCGAACGCTCGCCGATGCCGCTGCGGCAATGATGGCCGCAGCTCAGACGTCTGAGCTGGCGCAGCGGCGTTGGTCGGCTGAGGCCGGCTTCCTCGGGCGATGGTCACGCACGAGTGGCGCTCGTGGAAGTGGTGCAGAACGGGCGGTCGGGCTGCGGAGGTGGATCGCCTTTGTCGGCGCGCTCGATCCGTTGCGTACCGCCGGTTTCGAAGAGGCCAGGATTTCGTTGCTCGGCGGTCTGATCAGTGCTGACCGAGCCGTTGCGGCCTTCGAGCGCGGGATCGCCGAGTCATCGGTCACCGAGCGACGCGGCTCACAGGCATTGGACGCATTCGACGCCCAGGAACACGAACGGACCATCACCCGCTTTGTGGCGTCATCGGCAGCTGTCCGCGCACACATGGCGACAGCGATCCCGCAGCAGGTGATCTCGCTGCGGTCATTCGATTCCTTGGCGGTGCACGGCCAGATCGGTGGGCTGCAACGCGAACTCGCCAAGCAACGCCGTGGTCTCGGCGTACGCGGCCTGCTGCACACCTATGGCGAACTGATCACCCAGGCGATGCCGTGTGTACTGGTGAGTCCTGATTCGTTGGCTCGGTTCTTCCCGGTGACCGCCGGACTGTTCGATATTGTGGTGTTCGACGAGGCATCGCAGATCCGCGTCGCCGATGCCGCCGGTGCGATCGGCAGGGCGGCGTCGGTGATCGTCGTCGGCGACAGCAAACAGATGCCCCCGACGTCGTTCGCCGAGCCGGCATCCGATGCCGGAGCCGACGAGAGCTTCGAGGTGGTCGACGACAACGACGGCGGTGCAGCGACGATCGAGGACGAGGAGAGCATCCTGTCCGAATGTGTCCAGGCGCTGGTACCCAGACGGTGGCTGTCCTGGCACTACCGCAGCCAGGACGAATCGCTGATCGCCTTCAGCAACCAGCAGTACTACGAGAACCGGCTGTCCTCGTTCCCGGCACCGACTGACGGACTGCCCGATCCGGGGATTGCCGGTCGCGGCGTCAGCCTCGTTCGTGTCGCCGGATACTTCCACCGGACCGGAACCGGCGCAGAGCGCAGTACGAATCCGATCGAGGCCGCAACGATCGTCACCGAAATTAAGCGGCGGTTCGCTGCGTCCGCTGTCGCTGTGCCGTCGATCGGGGTGGTCACGTTCAACATCCAGCAGCGCGCCGCAATCGAGGCGTTGATCCACGACACGCGGGATCAGCGGATGATCGAAGCGTTGGACGGAACGAACGGGGAGGGGCTGTTCGTCAAGAACCTCGAGAACGTCCAGGGTGACGAGCGCGATGTGATCTTCTTCTCGACAGCCTTCAGCGTCAACGAGCGCGGCGCTTTGCCGCTGAACTTCGGGCCGCTGAACCGAGAGGGAGGTGAGCGTCGATTGAACGTGGCGATCACTCGCGCCCGACGACAGGTCGTGGTCTTCAGCTCCTTCGATCCGGAGCAATTGCGCGCCGATGAAACCTCTTCGGTCGGGATCAAACACCTACGCGCGTACCTCGATATGGCGAAACTCGGCACAGCGGTGCTGCCGAAGGACACCAAACGTCCCGCTACGGTGGACCGCCATCGTGAAGCAATCGCCGATGCGCTTCGCAGCCGCGGCTTCGTCGTGCGAACCGACGTCGGCCTCTCGGAGTTCAAGGTCGATCTGACCGTCGCCGCGGCTGGGTCGGCGGATCGGCCGGTGATGGCCGTGCTGCTCGACGGTCCCGCCTGGGCAGCGCGCCGTACCATCGGCGATCGCGACGGATTGCCGAGCGACGTGCTTTCCCAGCTGCTGCTCTGGCCTGTCGTCGAACGAGTGTGGCTCCCGACATGGCTCACCGAGCAGGAGGGAGTGCTCGATCGATTGTCGGCAGCGATGGGGCAGGCCGGCGGAGCGAGGCAGGCCGTCGGCGGGGCGATGCAGGCGATCGCACCGCCCTCGCCGGCCCAAACGGCGGCACCGTTCCCGCCGATGGACGGCCGCCTGCGGCAAGCGGATGATTACCCGGCACCGATGGCCGCGCCGGTAACGCAGGCGGACGCGCCCATACCGCAGCATTCTGATGCGCTGCCGCCACCGATCACCGCCGACCTGGTGGCGACGTCATTACTGCCGTACGAGTCGGTGTTCGTCGCCTTCTCCGGCGAGCAGCGTGGCGGCAGTGAGGTCCTCGACCAACTGGCGTCAGCTCCCGGCGACAACGCGGTGAGTGACGCACTCGGCGATGCTGTGGAGGCGGAGGGCCCTGTTCATCTCCAACGGCTGGTCAGACTCGTTGCCGACGTTTTCGGTTCGGCGCGCCTCACTGCGCGACGAAAGGCGGACATCCTCGGACACCTTCCGGCCGGAATGCGACCACCGATGGCGGACGAACCGTTCGTCTGGCCGGCTTCGGTCTCACCCGCAGCGTGGCGTGGCTTTCGGCGCTCCGATACGGACGACGAGCGTCCGCTCGAACACATCTGCCTGGAGGAGATCGTCAATGCGATGGCCGCGCTCTGTTCGGTATCGGCGGGAATGGTCGAGACCGAGCTGAAGCGCGAATCTCTGGCGATCTTCGGGGGCCGGCGCATCACACCGGGACTCGACGAACGGCTGACCGCAGCGATCGACCTGGGTGTCGAAACCGGTCGCCTGCATCGGCGGGCGAGCGGACTGCTCAGCGCAGCATCATGAACGATGATGAAGTACTGGGACCGGCCCCAGACGTCGTGCGCCCTGCGAGCGCCCACCCGGAATCGTAGACCTTCTCAGAGTGTGGCCCAGTCGAGGATGACCTTGCCGGATTGGCCGGAACCCATCGTTTCGAATCCGGCGATGTAGTCCTCGACGCCGAAGTGGTGGGTGATGACCGGCGCCAGGCTGAGCCCTGATTGCAGGAGGCTCGACATCTTGTACCACGTCTCGAACATCTCCCGGCCGTAGATGCCCTTGATGCTCAGACCCTTGAAGATGACTTGTGTCCAGTCGATCGACGTTTCCTCCGGCGGGATGCCGAGTAGCGCAACGCTTCCGCCGTGATGCATCGTCCTCAACATCTCGCGCAGCGCCTGCGGATTCCCGGACATCTCCAACCCGACGTCGAAGCCTTCCCGCATACCGAGGCTCGACATCGTGTCGTCGAGTGGTTCGCGACCGACGTTCACGACACGCGTCGCTCCCATCGATTTCGCCAGCGAGAGGCGATAGTCGTTGACGTCCGTGATGACGATGTGTCGTGCACCGACGAAGCGAGCGACGGCGACCGCCATGATGCCGATCGGGCCGGCGCCGGCGATCAACACGTCCTCGCCGACCATGTTGAACGCCAAGGCGGTATGCACGGCGTTACCGAACGGGTCGAGGATCGAAGCGACGTCGTCGACGATCGAATCGGGGAGCTTGAAGGCATTGACCGCAGGCAGGCTGAGGTACTCGGCGAAGCATCCTTGACGGTCGACGCCGACGCCGATCGTGTTGCGGCACAGGTGCCGACGGCCGGCGCGACAGTTGCGGCAATGGCCACAGGTGATGTGGCCCTCTCCCGACACCCGATCGCCGATCTCGAAGCCGCGTACCTCGCTGCCCAGTTCCACGATCGTGCCGCTGTATTCGTGACCGACCGCCATCGGCACCTTGATCGAACGCTGCGCCCATGCGTCCCAGTGATAGATGTGCATGTCGGTTCCGCAGATCGCTGTCTTGGCGATCTTCACGAGGACGTCGTTCGGTCCGATCGTCGGCTCCGGCAGGTCACCCATCCAGATGCCGGGCTCGGCTCGCTGTTTGATCAGCGCCTTCACGATCGCACCAACCCGAGTTCATCGGCAACGGTGGAGAACGCAGCGATCGCCACGTCGAGATCATCGCGGGTGAGCGCTGCCGACATCTGCGTACGGATACGTGCCTTTCCCATCGGCACCACGGGATAGGAGAACCCGATCACGTAGATACCGAACTGCAGCAGTCGGTCGGCCATCTGCGTCGCCAGTGCAGCGTCACCGATCATCACCGGAATGATCGGGTGTTCTCCCGGTGTCAACGTCAGCCCCGCAGCCCGCAGCCCGGCGCGAAAATACGAGGCGTTGTCGTTGACCTGACGGCGCAGGGAATCACCTCCTTCGATCAGATCGAGTACCCGCAGCGTCACGGCTGCGACGATCGGCGGAACGCTGTTGGAGAACAGGTATGGCCGTGCCCGCTGACGAAGCCAGGCGACGATCGTGCTCGACGACGACACGTATCCGCCGCTCGCACCGCCGAGCGCCTTCCCAAGCGTCCCGGTCAGGATGTCGACACGGCCGAGGACTCCGCAGTGCTCGTGTGTTCCTCTGCCACCGGAGCCGATGAAGCCGGTGGCGTGGGAGTCGTCGACCATCACCAGCGCTCCGTACCGGTCGGCCAGGTCGCAGATTCCGGCAAGATCGGCGATGACGCCGTCCATCGAGAACACGCCATCGGTGGCGATCAGCCTGGTCCTGGCACCCGACGCCTCGATCAGGCAGCGCTCGAGGTCTGCCATGTCATTGTTGTCGTAGCGATAGCGCGCGGCCTTACTGAGTCGGATCCCGTCGATGATGCTGGCGTGGTTGAGGGAATCGGAGATGACGGCATCGTGCTCATCCAGCAGTGTCTCGAACAGTCCCCCGTTGGCGTCGAAGCACGACGGGAAGAGGATCGTGTCCTGCATCCCGAGGAACTCGCTGAGCCGCTGTTCGAGTTGGCGGTGCGGTGTCTGCGTCCCGCAGATGAAACGGACCGACGCCATCCCGTAGCCGTACGTGTCGACCGCCTCGTGGGCGGCAGCGACGATCGCCGGATGATCGGCGAGGCCGAGATAGTTGTTGGCGCAGAGGTTGATCAGCGCCTGACCGGCGACAGAGACGTGCGCACCCTGGGGACTCTCGAGCACGCGTTCCTGTTTGAACAGGCCTGCCGTCCGGAGATCGGCGAGCGAGTCATCGAGGCGGTCGATGATTGCGTGGTCCATCTGCAACTTCCATTCCTGGTGCGAGCGTCACGACAATACATCGCCAAGGTCGACCGGTTGGCGACATGACCGAATGCCCATGACACAGCTCTCATGTTCGTCGGGCCGTACACCTCATGTCAACAAATGCGACAGTTGCTGACGACGCCGCAACCACCGTGGTGCCTTTCCTTCGGACATTCCTCACCTCCGTTGTCTGTCGACGTGACGTAGCTGCACAGACGCGATGCGCCCGCCGGGACGAGCTGGCCGCTCGCCGACGCCGTCGCCGCGATGCCGTGGCTCGGCGGCGATGCGTACGCATGGGGAGGCGGGGAGAGCAAAGTGATGACCGCGATTCGCCGCTACCTCCGCGCACATATCGGGCTCATGCAGGGGGCCGTCTCGATGACCGGATACTGGGGCCGCACCGATCATGTCGGCCATGACCACACCGATGACGGCCACGGCGCAGACTGAGCAACCGCGGGAGACCATCGCACAATCTTGGTGTAAGCTGCTATCTTACTTGGTGTGAAGACCACACTGTCGAGCAAGGGTCAGCTGGTGTTGCCGGCGGATGTCCGCTCGCGGGATCATCTCCAGCCCGGCGACGTCTTCGACGTGGAGCGTATCGACCGGGGCGAATATCGCTTGACCCTCAGTACCACGGGATCGAGCAACGGGGTGCTCGACTGGCTCATGGCGTGCCCCGAGAAGGAGTACTTCGTCCCGATCGACTCCGAGTCGACCGACACGTTGTGACGATCCTCGTCGATGCCAATGTGTTGAGCGAGGCGACAAAGGAGCGGCCGAACCCGAATGTCGTGGAATGGCTGCGTGAGCACGACCGGGAACTCGTCATCGACCCAATCGTTCTCGGCGAGCTGCGGTTCGGGATCTTGATCCTCCCGAGCAGTCTGCGTCGATCGCGCCTGGAGACATGGTTCGACGAGGGAATCGGACGCCTGCATTGTCTGCCATGGGAGGCTGCGACGGGTACGCGATGGGCGCAGCTTGTCGCCGACCTACGCGCCTCTGGCACGTCGATGCCGATCAAGGACAGCATGATTGCTGCGACGGCGTTGATTCACGGGTTGGCGGTAGCGACACGAAATCTACGGGACTTTGATCGCGCCGGAATCACGACGATCGACCCGTTTGACAGCGGAATCGACTGACGAATGGTAGGAGGGTCGACCCTCGGTAGTACGCCACCAAGGCTCGACGCTTCGGTCTCCTGAGGAGCGACGTAAGCCGCCTCGAATGGTACGGAGGGGTCATTCTCGGGAGACGAGTGCCGGCTGGTCGGTCTCGATCATGAAACTGCCAGCCGCTGAGTCGGCGCCGAATTGGGCGAATATCGTGGAGGCTGACACGGTGAACACTGCGGTAAGGCCGGTCCCGTTGGAAATGATCGGCACGGTGTAGGACCCTCCGCGGTTCGTGAGCGCCGAGACGCGTGACGCCGGCGTCTCGAGAGGGACGACTTCAAGCCACGTGCCGTCTAGCACCAGCGATGTTGCGTAGTGGTCGGGGTTATCGGAAGTGGAGGCTGGACTCGACGACGTATTTCGCTGTCTGGACGCTGGCTTGAGTGGGCGCAGAGCGCACGTTGTGTTCCATCCGTTCGGCGGCTGACGATCGTGTCGCCGACCGTGGCGATGACGGTTGTCGGCATGTCCTGCAGCGCCGCGGTGATCTGCCGGATGGCAGCGGTCCATTCGGTCGGGGTGACTTCCCGTGCCGATTTCAAGGCCGCCTCGGCCTCAGCGTCCATACTGTGGTCAGCGTAGTTGACGGTGGCGATGGCGCCGTCGGGGAGCACCTGCGTCACCGACAGCGGCCCGGCGCAGGTCGTTGCGGGTTCATCCGGTTCGTTCGGCGCCGTCGTAGAACGTAGCGACCCCGGTTTAACGGTGGCGACGGGGATGTCGGCGTTGTCGGCGTTGTCGATCGCGGGCGGGGTCGGGGTCGGGGTGACCCCGTTCTTTTGTACGACAGTGATGAGCATTGCTGCGCCGTCAGGGCGATTGAATTCGAGGGTTGCCTGGTGCGAGACTACGGACTCGTCGCTGTTGGGGTTGTCGCGGACCGTCGAGTCGATGTCGAGGAGATGCCAGGCTTGGCCGGGATCGGCGAGGAAGAGGTTGCGGCCCTGAAAGCTGGATGCTGTCGGGACGGCCGTGTCATGGTTTCGCACCGCAAGCCCGATTCCGCCCACCACGGCGACTGCGGCGACGACGGCTGCAATTCTGCCCGAACGTCGGGGTCGGAACGATGTTGGCGTAGGGATGTACCCGTCTGGTTGCCGTGGTCCGACTGGTCGGCCCAGTACATCAGAAAGACGACGGCTCCGCTGCTGCGGGCTCAACACCCGCAACGCCCGGTGGACCGCCAGGGCTGCTGACACATCGATGTCTCTGCACTCTTCGGCGCCCGCAAACCATAGTTCCCTGCGTTCACGCCGAACATCGGTCCGCCGTTCGCTCAGTGCCATATTCACCATCGCCCGAACGAGATATGCGCGCTCATCAATTGCCTGGACGAGGCGACCGGACGTCGCGACTCGGAAAAGTGTGTCCGCCACCAGCGCGTCGGCGTCGGCTGGCTGCACGAGTGTCGCTGCGAGGCGCAGCAGGAGGGCGCTGTGACGACGAAACGCCGCGACCCACGGGTCCCCTGCAGTCTCGGCCTTCGTTGACAGTTGGACAGTCACACTTGTACGACGCCGCAGACCACGCTGTCGTGTGACACGCCGCTCGGATAGCGGCTGGAGAACCACCTGCGCAGGGCCGCAAAGTCACGCAACGTAGTCAAGTAAACACTGTGCCGCACGCCTGCACGCAGGACAGACGGTCGAACACCTCGTCGAATTGATCGCCTATCGGACCGGCCTTCCACCAGCGGCGCGGCGGAGCACTCGTTCGAGGAACAGGCTGTCACCGAGGCGGTGGCGAAGCTGATGTTCGAGTCCGGCGATCGGGTAGAGGTTCTGCGGAGCACGTGGGTCCTTGTGCGGCTCGCTGGCGAACCTCGGCAGTGTTGCCGTGATGCTGTCGGCTCGCTCGACGGCGTTGCACACGCTGCCGATTGCGGTGAGTTCGCAGCGAACCATGCCGGACAGCGGCTGTGAGCGTGGGCCCGGTAAGCGCAGATACCAGCTGTACCGATTCATGCTCGATCCGCCGATCAGGAACAGTGGTGTCCGCTGGCCCGGCTGCAAGTGGCCGAGCACGGGTTGCAGTTCGGTCGGCAGGTACTGGACGTGTTGGGTCTTGACGTAGCCGACACTGTGCTCGTCGTTGCGCCCACGGAGCGGACCGTCGAAGACGACGAGTTCGACGTCGTGCTCGGCGGCGATCTTTCCCTCGAGCAGCGTCATCTGCTGGTGAATGCCGAGGTAGAGATCTTCCGGTGTATCGCCATGGCACGGGAACAGCTCGTACGATCCGTGCGTGCCGATGTCGATCGCCTCGGCGGCTACCGCGGGGCCGACGAACAGGCCGCGAACGACCTCGACATCGTGCAGCACCGCAGATCCCGGTGTGCACAGCACCGAGCCGGCGGCGACGGAGGCGCAGACCCCTGCTCGGGTGACGTGTGCAGCGGTGATCCACACACTGGCATCAATGCGGCGTACGCCGTCGACGAAGAGGATGGTGGCCGGACAGCGCACAGACGGTGACGGTGTGATCGGCTTCCAGTCGGCAATCCCGCGCTCGATCCCAACGTCCACCGAGCTGCCGGTGTCTTCCATCTGCGTGGCATCCGCAGCAGTGCCATACTCCGGAGACCAGCTCTCGACGGAGAACTGCATCGTCACGGTTCGGGCCGCACGGTTCGGGTCTCGCTGGGCCTCACTGTTCGATCCTGCTGACCGTGGACGTGGACGAGCCCTTCTGGACCTCGAATCGGACCGGCATGCGCTCGGCGAGTTCGCGTATGTGGGTGACGATGCCGACCATCCGCCCGGCAGCGCCGAGGTCTTCGATGGTGCCGGCGACGGTGTCCAGGGTGTCCGGGTCGAGCGTGCCGAAACCCTCGTCGAGGAAGATCGATTCGAGTGGCGCCGTGCCCTCTGCTGCGAGGTCCATGGCGCTGTCGGCGAGCGCCAGTGCGAGCGACAGCGAGGCCAGGAAGGTCTCGCCGCCGGAGAGCGAACGGGCGTCGCGGATCTCGTCTGCGTTGCGATGATCGCAGATCCGGAATGTCCCCTCGTAAGAGATCAGCGAGTACTGCCCAGCCGTCAGTTCCTGCAGCCGGATCGTCGCCCGTTGGACGAGGTCGGTGATGGCCTCGTCGAGCAGCCAGCGCTCGAACTTCGTCGATCGCAGCAGATCCCCGAGCATCGAGGCGACCTGCGCCGTGGTTTCGTAGGCCATCAGCTCAGCCCGTATCGCTGCTGAACGGGCTTCGTCCTGTTCGAAGCGTTGCAATTCGGCCTGCGCTGCTGCCTCGGCCGCAGCAAGGCGCTCTCTGACGCGACCGATATCCCGGCTGCTGCCCGCCGAAACGAACGGTTCGGCACGAGCGATCACCTTCGCCAGCAGCGCCTCGTCGGCTGCGACGAGGCGCTGATTTTTGCTGCGCAACGCACCGATGTTGCTGTCCAAGTGCTCGGATCGCTCGTCTCGCCAGGCTGTGAGTGCGATCCAGTCGGCGGCCAGATCGTCGGTAGCAGCGGGAGGGCGAAGCGTTGCAACCTGGTCGCGGGTCGCATTGAACGCGATCCGCGCAGTCACCTCCGCTCGCTGCAGTTTCTCCAGTCTCGTGGACGCCTGTCGATGGCGATCCTCTGCTTCCCTGTGCGCTTCGCTGGTGGCGGCGCGGACTGCAGCCAGTGTCATCGCCAGTTCCAGATCGGTCACCACGGTCAGCTCGTCCGGTGCGTCGTGGAGCTCCCTTTCGACAGCTGCCAATTCCTGCTGGAGGTGTTCGGCCGTTGTCGATGCAGCAGCGAGGCGGCGGTCGAGCAGTCGCTCGTGCTCGATCGCTCGCTGCGTGTCCTGTGACGACTCGATGTCCTGCAACGCCTGCTCTGCCTCCGCCTGGCGCAGACGCATCTGCGTTTCGACATCCCGAAGCGTCTGCAGCGCGTCCAGGTCGCGTTTGACATGGTCGAGCGGCGGCGCGACCGCAAGCCGGTCGTCGAGACGTGCAAGCGCTTTCTCGGCGGCGTCAGCGGATGCATTCGCTTGAGAAAGATCTTCCAGGGCGGACGCGAACAGAGCATCTGCGTCATCGAACCGGGTACGCGACTCTGCCAACTTCTGCTGTGCGTCGGCGTGTGGTTCCGGCAGTACTCGGACGGGCTGCGAACAGACGGGACATGGCTCGCCGAGTTCGAGCAATGTCGTCAGTACTGCAGCTGGAGCCAGCTGTTGTTCTCGGTCGAGCGCGTCTCGTGCGCGACGCTGCTCCCCACGGGCGGTCTCAGCTCGAGATGCTGCTGCAGCGGTGGCAATCGTCGACTGCCTCCGTTCGTCGACCAGCGCCGACCGCTGGTCGAACAGACCAATGAGCGCGTCGAGCGAGGCCTGATCGGGATGGCCGACGAGAGCATCCGTTGCCCGTCGGTGATCGGCGCGCGCCGCTTCGGCTCGCACGCGTGCGTCGGCAATTCGGGCGACTGCAGCGACGGACGCTGCGCTGGCCTTTCGATGCTGGTCGGAAATTGCAGTGAGTTCAGCGTTCGCAACGCTCGTTCGCTGCAACAGGCTCGCCCGCAGCCGGTAGCCGGTGAGCCGCATCTCGCAGGTGCTCACCGAGGGGCCCTGCTGTGCATCGAAGTCAGCTCGGCGTCGCGCCTCGGTGGCGTCGTCGAGCATCGATCTCGTCTGATCAGAGTCGGATCGTGCTTCGGCGATGTTGGCGCCGAGCCGTGCCACACCGGACGGAACCGCGATCGAGGCGACGAGCGCAGCGCTACGAACCTCGGTGTCGAGTTGCATCGAGTTGGCCGACAGGTCTGCCTGCACGCGTACCGCTTCATCGGCGAGCGCGACGATGTGCGTGCGTGCAGCGTCGATATCGACCGTTCGCTGCACAAGTCGTGCGTGCTCGGCGTCCGAGAAGTCACGTTCATGGGCAAGCTGTCTGCGCAAAACGTCAGCTTGCGTATCGGCATCCTTACTGCGGAGCCGGGCGAGCTGCCCGATTCGCTCGTACATCCCGAAACCCAGCAGCTCGCGCATCAGCTCCTGGCGCTGTGACGGCTTGTCGTGGAGGAACTCGGCGAAGCGCCCCTGCGGCAAGACGACGGTCTTGTTGAATCGCTCGAACGTCAGCCCCAGCAGCCCTTCGACGAACGTCGTGACGGCTCTGGCGTCACCAGCTAGCACCTCGTTGCCGAGCTCGACACGCGCCTCACGCGTCGTCGCCCCGTTCTTCGTCCTGCGCACCACTCTGACCACCGTGTAGCGCTGATGGGCGACCTCGAAATCGAATCGCACGCGTGCCTCGGTGGACAGCTGGTGGATGATCGGCGCGACGTCCTTCTCGCCATACCTGGCGACCGAGCCGTAGAGGGCGAACGTCAATGCGTCGATGATGCTGCTCTTGCCGGCACCCGTCGCACCGACAAGGGCAAAGACCTCGACACCGCTGAAGTCGATGGTCGTCGGCGCCCGAAAGGCGCTGAACCCTGACATTTCGAGACGAACGGGCCTCATGCGGACTGCTCGGATTCGGCGTCGAGCAGCTCAGCGAAGAGTTCACCTACGCGCCCGTCGTTGACGTGCTGTTCTGCCATGAATTCGGCGAACAGTTCCTGCGGAGAGCGGCCCTGGCGGCGTGGCGGTCGTTGTTGCGTCGTTCGACCGCCTGGCGGCTCGATGAGCACTTCGACGACGCGACTACCGAACATTGCCCGAACGTCGTCGCCGAGGCCGGCGCGGTGCGCCTCGCGGACCGTCAGGCGGAGCCAGGCATCGTCATTTCGGACGACATCGCGTAGTTCGTCGATGGTCCCGGCATACGAACGCAGTGGGCGACCCGTTTCCAACGGCCGGGGAGTCACCTTCGCTGGTAGGCCAGGCGTCAGCGAGACGATGTTGACCTGCTTGACGAGTTCGTTGTCGCTGAAGTCGAGTTGCAGTGGTGATCCGCAGTAGTGGATCGCCGTTGCCCCGCCGATCGACTGCGCACGATGGAGGTGTCCGAGTGCGACGTAACCGGCCGAGGCGGGGAATGACGGCGACGGGACCGAGTATTCGTCGGCGAGATGTGCAGCCCGCTCTCCCCCGCCGGTGACCCCGCCGACGACGAAGGCATGGGCCATCAGCACGTTGGCAGTATCGGCAGTGAATTCTCTGCTGAGCATGTCGATCAACAGATGCAACCGCTGGCTGTAGAGCTGCGCGTGCTCGAACGCTGCCGCAGCCATCAACTGCTCGGCACGCACGATGCCGCGTTGCGAGACGAATGGCAACATCGCCAGTTTCACGGGCGTACCGTCTCGGCTGGTGAACGATCGAACACCACCGTCGGCTGGTCGCAGTGGCTCGCTCACGACGTGGATCCCGCATCGTTCGAGCAGTGGGGCGACGGCGCCGAGCCGTCGAGCGTTGTCGTGATTGCCACTGATCACGGCAACGGTTGCCCCGCTGGAGGCGAGACGGAGCAACGCGTCGAAGACGACCTGCTCCGCCTCAGGTGGCGGAGCGGCGGTATCGAACAGATCGCCGGCCACGAGCACGATGTCGACCTGCTCGGATTCGGCAATCACGGCGATCTCGGAGAGTACGGCGCGGTGTTCGTCGATGCGACTGTTGCCGCGTATGTGCTTGCCGACGTGCCAGTCGCTGGTATGCAGCAGTTTCATGCCGATGTGTGCCTATACCAATCCGGCGAATGGATCGAGGATCTGCGATCCACTCGCCGGATCCGACAATGTGTTCGCTTCAGCCGACCGCGTCGCCCATGCGGGGAATGGGAATTCGATCAGTACGGGAATCGGCAGCCGCGGCTGGGACACGTACATCGATCCCGGCTTGAGAATCGTCGCCCGCTGGCGCTGCGCTCCTGGCAGCCAGCCGTATTGCTCACGACCGGCTTCAGCCGAATCGAGTCGACCGACGACACGGATGGCGCTGTTGGCGACAACTCGCCGTTCGACCTCACTGGCGGTCTGCTGGGCACCGATGAGGATGATCCCGAGACTGCGACCACGTTCGGCGACGTCGAGGAGGATCTCCTTGATCGGGCTCGAACCCTCGCGCGGTGCGTACTTGTTCAACTCGTCGAGCACGACGAACTGCAGCGGTTTGGCAATGCCAGACGCTTCCTTACGGTCGAATGCCTGACGCAGCACCACCCCGACGACGAACCGTTGCGCTCGGTCGTGCAACGCATGGATGTCGACGACAGTGACCTGGTTGGCGTCGAGGTCGATCGCGTACCTCGGCGCTCCATCGATGTCGGCGCGGATCAGGTGCTCGACGCGCGGTGTCGCCGACGCAAGCCTGCGGATGAAGGCGTTGATGGTGCCTGCACCGATAGCCCGTCCTGTCCATCTCGGATCCGGTGAATCGTTCGGGTCCGCCGGGATCAACTTCTGCTCGATCGTCTCGACGAGATCTGCGAAGCGCCGGATCGTTCTGCCTTCGACCCGCACGGCACCGTCGGTGGTGTCGCCGTCGCGGGCTGCATCCATCAGGCGGGCGGTGACGTTCTGGACGACGATCGTGTACTGCTGGCGTTCATCCTCAGCATCGGAGAACAGGAACGGCAGCAGTCCCTGGGAGCAGAACTGCGCAAGGGTCCAGAAGAACGGCTTGACGCCCCAGGCCCGAGACCCGACGGCAGGCGTTGCGTTCTTGTCGCCGGGGCGCGGAGGCGCGAGCACACCGACACTCGGGAAGGCACCAGGCGTGAGGCCCAGCGCGCCATAGCGAAATCGCTCTTCTTCGTTCAACCTGGTGTTCACATGGTCGAGGAACAGCAGATCCTCGCCTTTGACGTTGAACACGAGCGCTTTGGTGTTCGCCGCCTCAGCGCCGAGCACCCCCGAATTGAACATCGAATACAACAGAAATGTGGCGTAGCTGGTCTTGGTGGCGACACCGCTGATACCGCTGATGTTGACGTGAGCACCCTTGGTGCCGTCGATGAAGTCGAGATCGAGATAGACCGGCTCTGCGTCACGGCTGAGGCCGGCGGGCAGCCTGCGTTCGACCGTCTCGAAGTCGAGCGCCTCAGCACGTTCCGCACCGGTCGCTTTGCGTACTTCGGCGCCTGGTAGCGGCGGCACGAAAATCTCCGGGACGACGCGTGTCACCTGGATCATTGCCGCCTCGGAGATCTCTGCCGGGTACAGACCGTCTTCGATCAGGAAGACGTCGCTCTGGAATCGGGCGCCCTCGTACCGAGCGCGCACCTGGCTGACGATGCCGTAGATCTTGATCGGCTCTCCGGTCGGCAGCATGCGGTCGAGGGCGACGACGTCGTCGAGTTGCAGATGACGATCGGGCTGCAGCGCCACCCAGAATTCGAGCGGAGTCGCGTCGTCCGTGCCGATCACCCGGCCGACCACCTCACCCGTCACGACGTCTGGCTCCAACTCACATCAACGTTGTAGCAGGCAGGTGTCGCACAGTTGTCGATGCTCTCGACGATGCGGTCCCTCGCCTGCTCGCTTGTCCGGTCAGGCGGTCAATGGTCACGGCTGCGGTCGACCGGCTGCTCGTAGCATGGTCGTTCGGATTCGGTGCGAGGTGTCAGCCACGGTGAACAGACGAACGGGTGATGGTTTCATGCGCTGCAGCGACGGTCACGTTCGCTGGGGTGTCTACGGTGCCGCCGGTGTGCTCTTCGTGTTGCGCGAAGCCGATGGGCACCTCGTGATGTTGCAGAAGCGTTCGATGATGGCGCACGAGGGTGGCACCTGGTCATGCGCAGGTGGTGCCCTCGACGAAGGCGAAACGGCCTACGAGGGTGCGCTCCGAGAGGCAATTGAGGAGGTCGGTGACGTGCCCTCGGACCATCGTGTGATCGGCGAATATGTGTTCACACCGGCTCACGATTGGCAGTACACCACTGTCGTCGTCGAGGTCGAAGAACGTTTCGGCGATTCGATGAACTTCGAGACCGACGCCGTCGAATGGGTGCACATCACCGCTGTCGACGATCGGCCGTTGCACGCCGGGTTCGCCGCCGCCTGGCCGCACCTCAAAGGCCTCATCGCCAGCTGAGCACGCCAAGCGGGTCGACTGCGAATCGTCCGGCAGGCAGTTCAGCCCTTTTTGGTCGGCTTCGCCCTCACGTACGTGGCGGGTCACCCCCCGGGGTTGACGAACAATCGAGCAGCCGATACCGATAAGGATATTCCGGGTGGTGTCGCCGATTCGAACGTTTCTGAGACAGGCAAGCCGCTGGTCGATCCGCCTCAGCCCGAATGTCCATAACCCGTGTCACAATTGACGTCACACCAGTGTCAGTCGGTGTAGCGGCGGATCGTCGCCTTCTTGCCCTTGATCGTCGTCTGCTTCAGCGCCCGGATCACGTGCTCGACGGCTTCTTCGGGAACTCCGACGACGGAGAAATTCTCTGACACCCTGATCGGGCCGATCTCGCGGCCGGTCAGGTCGGTTTCATTGGCGATGGCACCGACGAGATCGCCCGGCCGGATGCCGTCCTTGCGGCCGGCGCCGATGAACAAACGCCCAGGTTCTGCGCCGTCGAACCCTCCGCCGGAGCGCGGACCGGTCCGTTCGGTGCCGCCGCGCGCCGGCCGGTCGGAGCCACCACCCTGGGGGCCACCTCGGCCAGCGCCGCGGTCGTCCCCACGATCGCGTGGTTCCCAGCCTTTGATGGCGGGCTTGCCGTCCCGCTTGTTGAAGCCGTCCCGAGCGGTCCGTTGCGAGGCCTCGGGAATCTCCTGTTCGTCGATCGTCGCGCCACTGGCGGCATGGGCGAGTTTGATAGCTGCGAGGGCGATCATCCGTTCGTCGAATTGACCATCGAGATCGTCCAGGACGACGGCGTAGTCCTCGAGATCGTCCGATGACAACGTCTCGCGGAGCGTCTCGACGGTCAGCTCGATCTGTCTGGCCCGGAGGTCGGCCACCGAGGGCACCTTTTCGATGGAGATCTTCTGCTTCGTTAGCCGTTCGATGTTTGCCAGCAGCCGCTGCTCGCGCGCCTCTGCCAAGGTGATGGCGACACCCTCGCGGCCGGCGCGGCCGACGCGGCCGATACGGTGGACGTAGGACTCAGGCGCTGACGGAACGTCGTAGTTGACGACGTGGCTGAGTTGGTCGATGTCCAGACCGCGGGCAGCGACGTCGGTGGCGACGAGCAGTTCCGTAATACCGGCGCGCAGGCGGCCCATGACCTTGTCGCGCGACTCCTGCGTCAGGCCGCCGTGCAACGATTCGGCGCGATAGCCGCGGCCGTTCATCGTCTCCGTCAACTGATCGACCTCGGTCCGTGTCCGACAGAACACGATCGCCGCCGTCGGAGCTTCCATGTCGAGAATGCGACCAAGCGCCGCTGCCTTGTGCGATCTCTGCACGATGTAGGCCGTCTGACGGACGAGTACTTTGCCAGGCTTGGTGTCGCCGAGACCGATCTGGATCTTCAACGGATCGTGCAGGTGTCGCTTGGCGATGCCATTGATCCTCGGTGGAACCGTTGCCGAGAACATCACCGTCTGGCGGTCGTCCGGCGTCGATTTGAGAATCTCCTCGATGTCTTCGGCGAAGCCCATGTCGAGCATCTCGTCCGCTTCGTCGAGCACCACGATCTTGATGCCCCCGAGCGGCAACGTGCCCCGTTTGATGTGATCCATCGCCCTGCCGGGTGTGGCGACAACGACGTGCACACCCTGCGAAAGTTGTTGCAGTTGGCGGGTGATCGGCTGCCCGCCATAGATCGGAACGACGCGCGCTCCGAGGTCGCGGCCGTACTTGTAGATCGCCTCGGACACTTGCACGGCGAGTTCGCGCGTCGGCACGAGCACCAGCGCAATGGTCTCGGCGCGACCGCCGCGCTCGGGGATCAGTTGGAGGATCGGTAGTGCGAACGCCGCTGTCTTGCCGGTGCCCGTCGCTGCCTGACCGATGAGGTCGCGACCGGCGAGCAGCAACGGGATCGCCTCGCGCTGGATCGGGGTCGGCTCCTCGTAACCGAGCGTCGCCAGACCAGCAAGAAGCTCTGGACGAAGGCCCAGGTCGCTAAAGGTCACATCGAAATCATCGGTACTCACGCTCAAACGATATTGCAGACCGCGACGAAGCGTCGCGACCGCTGAATTTCATCTCCTCGAAACGTGGCAGCCGATCTATTCGGCCAGAGTGTCGCCGTCGCCCTGCCGCAACCGATGGAGGAACGAACACAGATGACGGTGAACGGCTCCTATCTGCTGACGAATGCCATCGTCAAACCATGCGAGGGCCGGCTCGAACGTTTCGATCCCGGTGCCGTACTGGTCTTCGATGGCGTCATCGTTGCAGCGGGTACCGTCGACGACGTCGGGCATCATCCCGCCGCCGATTCGATTGCCGTCCTCGATCTCGGTGGTCACGTGCTGATCCCGGGGATGCTCAACTCCACCTCCATTCCGGGCTCTTACGTGATACGGCAGAGTCGATGGTCTTGTGGGAGTGGCTGGAGAACTATGTCGACCCGGCACATCGGGCGCTGACCTCTGAGATCGTCGAGGCGGCTTCGTGGATGGCATATACCGAAAGGTCTCCGCCACGGTACGACGTCGATGCTCGATATGTGGCGGTTCATGGCGGGTTCAGCGAGGGCTGCCGAAAGATCGGCATCGTGCGACGCTCGCGCCGTACACCGCTGACCGATACCCGTGGTTCGAATCGTTGGAATCGAACCGGCGACTGCTCGAGACGCATCGATCGGCGGCCGACGGACGCGTACGTGCCTGGGTCGGATCGGAACACATCTTCTATTGCTCCCCGCAGATGTTCGTCGACGCCGCTGCACTTGCAGAGGAGTTCGACACCGGTATTCACACGCATACGAGTGAGTCGACATGGGAAGTCGAGGAATGTCGGCGCCAGTTCGAAACGCGTCCTGTCCAGGTGTTCAGGGATCGAGGCATCCTGAAGCCGAAGACCGTGATCGCCCAAGGTGTCTGGCTGGACGACCATGAGGTAGTGATCATCGCCGCAACCGGCTCGTCCGTAATCCACTGCCCGTGCTCCGACATGAAGCTGGCGTCTGGCGCAGCCCGCGTCGGTTACTACCGCAGCCATGACGTCAACGTCACCCTCGGGACCGATGGCGAAAAGGAGAACAACAACCTCGACATGCTCGAAGAGATGGAGTTCGCCTCGTTGTTGCAAAAGGTGACGACACTCGATCCGACCGTCGGCGATCCGTGGGACATCCTCGATATGGCGACGCTGTCCGGCGTCCGTGCGCTCGGCCTCGACGACGTCACCGGCTCGATTCGAGTCGGCAAGGACGCCGACCTCGTTGCCGTCGATCTTCGTGCACTGCATTTCGTCCCGACACTGCAAGGCGAGCACTTCAATGCTCCATCGCACCTCGTGTTCACCGCCTCGTCGCACGACGTCGCCCACGTCTGTGTCCGAGGCCGGCAGTTGGTCGAGCACGGAAACGTGATCTCGGTCGACGTCCGTTGGGTCGCAGAACAGGCCCAGTCTGCCGCAGAGGAACTGTTCGCCAGGCGCGCCGCATCACGGGGACGACGTCGAGTCCTGCGACCGACCTCGACAAGCCGGTGTCCGCGTGATCCAAATAGGCTTCGCCGATGACTGATGTGACCTCCCCCGTTGATCTGACGGCATTCATCGCCGGGCTACCGAAGTGTGAACTCCACGTCCACCTCGAAGGCACTCTCGGACCAGAGTTGAAGCTTGCCCTCGCCAACCGGAACAACATCGCCATCGCCGAAAAGACCGTCGCCGAGGTCGAGGCCACGTACCAGTTCGATTCGCTGACGAGTTTCCTGGCGATCTACTACCCGGCGATGAACGTGCTCGTGACCGACGATGATTTCTTCGATCTCGCGTTCGCCTATCTGACCAAGGCAGCCTCACAGGGAGTGCGCCATGTCGAGATGTTCTTCGATCCGCAGGCGCACACCGGTCGCGGTGTTCCGTTCCAAACGGTCATCCGCGGCTATCGCCGGGCAGTCGTCACCGCCCAAGCGCAACTCGGCATCTCCGCCGAACTGATCCTCTGCTTCCTGCGCGACCTGTCAGCGGAATTCGCGATGGCAACACTGATGGAATCATTGCCGTACAAGGACTGGATCATCGGCGTCGGACTTGATTCCGACGAGCGTGGCAACCCTCCTTCGAAGTTCGCTGCGGTCTTCGCCAGGGCACGAACAGAGGGATACATGCTGACGATGCATTGCGACATCGATCAGGTCGGCAGTATCGAACACATCCGCCAGGCACTGGAAGAGATCGGCGTCGACCGCATCGATCACGGGACCAACATCGTCGAGTCGCCGGCGCTCGTCGCCGAAGCGAAGCGACGGGGCATCGGGTTCACCTGCTGCCCCGTTTCGAACAGCTTCGTCACCCACGACATGAAGTCGAAGGAGATCGTCGAACTACTGCGCGGAGGCGTGAAAGTGACGGTGAACTCCGACGATCCGGCCTACTTCGGCGGCTATATGACAGAGAACTATGCAGCACTCGCCGAGCACGCCGGCCTGAGCGCCGCTGAGGTGCTTGCCCTCGCCCGCAACGCCTTCGACGCCGCCTGGTTGACGTCGCGCGCAAGGTCCGGATTCCTCGACGAACTCGAGGCCTACGGAGCATCGTTCGGCGTCTCATAAATTGCAACTCGATCGTCGAGCTGTGAGACGGTCTAGCGAAACAGGCTCCGCCGGCACGGCAGCAGTGAGCTCAGCATGTCGACAACACGCGATGACACCGTCGGCGACGGGCCACTGAGATGGCGTTCCAGCTCGGCGATGTCGAATTCCCCGTCAACCAGGAAGACGTCGCGAACTACACCGTTCATCGTGTGGATGTCGGCGGCTTCGATGCTGATGTCATGATCGGCAAACCAACGCGAGACGCTGGACAACAGGCCGAGACGGTCAGGAGCGGTGACCCGAACGACTGATTGGCCACTGGCCTCGCCAGTCTGGGTGACGGTGGCACGGCCGGAGGGCAGGTACCAGTCGAACGGAGGACGACCCAACGCCATCTCCCGCAACCTCACGCCGATGGTTTCCCACCGTCGATCGTCGAATCCGGTTTCGGACTGCACCGTCATCGAATGCAGCGCGAGCCCTTCTTTCGGCCAGGTCGTGACCGAAGCGGCAACGATGGAGATCCGCTCACTCGCCAGCGTCGCCGCCGTGTCGGCGAGCAGTCCGCGCCGGTCCTTGGCGATCACGGTCAGCCGGAACGTGTTCGGCGTCGGCATCACCCTGGCAACCGCGCGGACCTCGCCAGGACGCAGCTTCGGGTAGCACAGCGCCAGATCGGCGGCAAGCACCGTCGGGTGCTCACTCAACACCCACAGCGGTGAGACGCCGTCGATCAGCGCCATCACGATCCGTTTGGGCACACTCGTCGGGCGGAGGAGTTCTCGCAACTGCGCCGTGTTGGCGGTGGCGGTCTGCATGCCGTGCTGGGCGATCTGTACGTGAATGACGTTGTCGAGTACTTCGCCGAAGACGTCAGGATTGGCCAGCAGCCACGAGTGTCCGCCGCCGACGACATGACCGTCCGTTCCGAACGCCGAGCAGAAGGTGTCGAATGCCGCCATCGGAATGACGCCGTCCTGCTCGCTCCACAGCACCAGCACGGGAAGCTGCCGTTCGGCGAGCTCTGCCATCTCGACACTCAGGTCAGCGGACATGGCGATCCACGCAACCTGGGCGAGAACGAGCGGATTGCGCACGATATTGGCGATGAACACCTCCTGCGCAGCAAGTGCCGAGGTGATCGACCGCAGCGTGATCTTGGTGAGGCTTCGGAGTTGACGACCGACGTCTGCAACGCTCAGAGAGCGCAGGCCGCGGACGCCTGTCAATGGGAACGAGGCGGGGTCACCGACAGAATTGAGCAGTACCAGATAGCGGGTTCGAGCGGTGAAATCATAAGCGAATCGCGTCGCCACGCCGCCACCGAAGCTATGGCCGAGCACCAGCACCGGTTCGGTGACGCCAACGGCATCGAGGAACTTGGCAACCCATGTCGCATAGCCGCCGAGGGAGCGTTCCCGCTGAGGGAGTTCTGCCGTCGTGCCGAAGCCGGGCATCGAAGGCGCCAGTACCCGGCAGCCACGAGAAACGAGTCGGCGCAGCGCGGACCGGTAGACGCTGTGGTCGAGGCCCCAACCGTGCAGGAACAGCACCGGCAGGCCCGTGCCCCCGGACGCATACGACACACGCCGGCCGTCGACGACGACGTCGGCCGTCGTCAAATGGTCGAGACGGCGGATACCACTTTCGACCGCCCCGTGCCGCTGAGCGGTCACCCGAGACCGAATTCCAGTGGCAGGCGACTCCGTCGTGCAAGCGTTTCCACGCCCAGACCGTAGGTCGTCGGAGGCGGCCGGTGGTGAACGGTCTGTGAACGCCGGGAGAACGACGTCTGTCGACGAGCTTTGGATCAGAGCAGGACAGCGTGTTTGACGACGATCTCGACGATCATCTCGATCTCGACACAGATCCCGAACGGCAACGACGAGACGCCGACCGCCGACCGGGCGTGGCGACCGACGTCACCGAACACCGAGACAATCAAGTCCGAACAACCGTCGATGACGCTGGGATGTTGGGTGAAATCGGGCGAGCAGTTCACCATTCCGAGGACTTTCACGACACGGGCAACGTGGTCGAGTGTGCCCAGTTCCGCACGCAGGGTCGCCAATAGGTTCAGGCCGGTTGTGCGAGCCGCATCGCACGCCCGGTCGAGGTCGATATCGACGCCGACCTTGCCGGTGATCAATGAACCGTCGGGCAGCGACGGACCGTGACCGGAGGTATACAGGTGGTTTCCTGTCCGTAGCACGGTTAAGTAATTGGCCGCCGGCGCCGGTGCCGGCGGCAGCTCGATACCCAGCTCGAGTAGACGACTCTCCGGTGCGATGGCGTTGTTGTCGATCATCTGGCGAACCTACTCCTGTGGCATCGGAGCGATATGCCCGAGGTCGATCTGCGAGGCGATCAGGAGAGCCCGGACGAGTCCCAACCGCTCATCTGCCGGCAATGCTGCGGCCGCAGATGCCAGCGCTGCAATCCTCAGCAGTTCGTCAATCGTCGGTTGGTCGACAAAGGTGCCGGCGCTGTTCGACTTCGTTCGAGGTGCGCTGATGCCGAGTTCGCCGATGACATGCGCCCCCTGCCAGGTCAGCGTCTGGACGAGATGTCTGCGCGCATGCACGCCGCCGGTGGTGCCGACGCTGATGACGACGACGGGTTTTGAATACAGCTCCCCGGACCCGACGATCCAGTCGAGTGCATTCTTCAATGCACCGGGGAGTGAGCCGGCGTATTCGGGTGTCGCGATGACGACGACGTCGCTCCGGTTCAGCCGCCGGCGTAACGTCTCCACGGGTGTCGATGGAGTCTCGGCGTCATCGGCGTTGAACGCCGGAATTCGGCCGACTTCATCGGCGATATCGACGACGTCGCCGAGTTGTTGCAGCCGTTCGCCAACGACAGCCAGCGCCGAGCGATTTGCCGACGCCGCCTGCAGGCTCCCGCTGATCATCAAGACGACGCTGACCATCCCTCGGATCATAGGGACGCCGAGAGTGCGTTTCTCATGTTGCGAAGATGCAACAGACCCATTGCAGTCCGTAGCAACATTGCAGTACGGTGACAAATTGTCGTGTAGGAGTTGCGCGACGGTTCGCAAGGGCGGAGGTATGCGTCGTGACGTTCCGGAGGTCTGTTCGTCGATTCACACTGTGCTCGCTCTCAGTGGCGTGCACGCTGTTCACTGCTGGGTCGGCCGCCAGGGCAGCACCTGCGGCACCAGTTGCGGTTCCGATCGCGGCGATGCCACCGACAACTCCCACCACAACGATCGCCGTTCCGCCGATCGTTGCTCCCGCTGCCGTCACCGATCCGGCTGCCGGGTATGCGATTGCCGCCTTCAACGCACTCCAAAGTAAGAACACGGCGACCTACAGCATTGCCCTACAGAACCTGGCGACAAGCATCGCCGTTCGGGTTAGTTCGACGCCGGTTGCTCTGCTCACCGCATGGAACGCAGGATCGACGACGGGAATGACGGCGATGCTCGCCGGGCTGACACAACTCGGCGTTGGATACGGCTTCAACACCGACATCCCGTGGGTCTCCTTCGACTGTTCCGGCCTGGTGAGTTGGGCGTGGGACAGCGCCGGGGTCACCCTGCCGCATCAGTCGCTGTTGATCATCAGCCAAATCACGTTGAAGACCCTCGACACCGTCAAGCCGGGCGACATTCTCTACTACCCGGGGCATGTGATGATCTCCCTCGGAGTCGGCGATGCGATGGTGCATGCTGCAAACGCCCAAGTCGGAGTCGAGGCCGTGGCGCTGAACGGCAGGGAGGCAAGCGTCCTGCAGGTCGGTCAACCGATCGCCGACGCCACTCAACCGATCGTCAACGCTGCGCCGCCGGTTCTCGACACCTGGAAGACAGCTCTCGCCCGACAGCACAGGGTCCTCGGTGCCCGCAAGGCCCCCGCCATCCAGAGAGCCTGACCGCCCTCGGTCGCGTACATCGTCGGCGCAGGTACGACTCAGGGCTGATTCGGACCCGCTCGCTTCCCGCGCCGGCGGCTCGATCTTCGGCGGTCAGGTGCCGTAGCCGGGGTCGCTGGGCCAGTTTGGCTGGAAGAGATGCCACTGTTCCGGGGCTCTGCCGATGAGAAACTCGAGTTCTCTGGCGAGGTCCTGGGTGATCCTGGCGACGTCTTCTCGGAGTTTGCCACGGCGCTCGGTCCGCAGCGCGGGGCGGACCACGCAGTGGTGGCCGTTGTAGGCCTCGGTGAAGTACACGCCGACGGGGAACACCGGCGCCCCGGTCCGCAATCCGAGCGTCGCTGGTCCTGCCGGCAGCGTGGTCTTCTCGCCGAAGAACTCGACCTCGATACCGCCACCTTGGATGTCACGATCGCACAGCAGGCAGACTGCCTCGTTGTTCTTCAACGCCTTGAGGATCGCCGAGCCCGCCTCTGGACCGAGCGGGACGACCGTCATGCCCAACTTGGCGCGCAGATCTCGGAACCATTCGAACAGTTCCTTGTTCTCCAACGGCTCGACGACGACCGTCATCTTGTGGCCGCGTTCGGTCATCCACCTGCCAGCCCACTCCCAACCGCCGAGATGGGGCAATGCGAGGATCACGCCGGTGCCGGCCGCGAGCGCGTCGGTGACCTGACTCCAACCGTCGATCGTGAAACCGGCATCGACGGTGCGACGCGACAGTGCGGGAAGCCGGAAACTCTCGACCCAATAGCGGGCATACGAATCGAAGGACTGCTGGACCGCAGAACGCAGCGCAAAACCTTTGAGACGCGGATTGACGCGTTGTAGATGGCGCTCGACCATCGTCCGTTTCGATCGCATCGCCGCAGCCATGCTGAGTCCGAACGCCGAAGCAGACGCCTGGGCGATCGGGCCAGGGGTCAACTGAGCGGCAACCGAGCCGAGCTTGTAGGCGTTGGCGGTGAAGGCGTCGGTGAAACGCTTTTGGCCGATCTCGAAGCGAGTCGCTCCGGGTTCGCTCACGGCATCGGGCGTCGGCGGATGCGGACCTGGGCGATGCGGTCTGAGCGGGCCGAGCGGCGCGACTGACGGCGCGAGCGCTTCAGATCACGTTTCGCCTCGACGACAGGTGCCACCGCGGCAGCTTTCCACACTTTGAAGAACCGCTGCACCGCCGTGATCGTCGTCGCCGCCAGCATGACCCACAGGATCGGTACGAGGATCGAACTGAACAGCAGACCGGCACATAGCAGGATGATGCGTTCGGCTCGTTCCATCAGGCCGCCCTTGGCCTGTAGCCCGAGCGATTCGGCCTTTGCCCGTTCGTAGGAGATCACCGACGAGACGGCCATCACGCAGAACGGGAGCATCGCCGCGTGGGCGCCGTTGTGCGAAGCGAGATACCAGGCGACGCCGCCGAGCAGCAGGCCATCAGTGATGCGATCCATCACCGAGTCGAAGAACGCACCGCGCTGGCTGGCGGTGTTCGAAGCCTTCGCCAACGCGCCGTCGAGCAGATCCGGCAGTGCGGCAAGCACGACGAGCACGAAGCCGCCGATGAGATGACCCCGTCCGATGATGACCGCCGCGGCCACGGCGATCAAGACGCCGGCGACGGTCAGGTGGTCCGGCGTCAGCTTCGTACGACGGAGCAGGTTACCGATCGGCCGAACAGCTTTCTCGATGGGCTTGCGAAACCGGCCATCGAACATCTCGTAATTGTAGAGCAACGAATCCGCAAGATGGCCGATGAGGCCGTCTTTCACATTGCCTTCACAGGGTCCCGTATGCCTCCTATGCTCGTGTTATGTCCGAATCTTCGCCGACAGATCTTGCCGTGACGTTCCGTTCCATCGCCCGCCGCCTCAATGAGGCGCTCGATCCCGTCGGTGGAGACACCTCCATCATCGGCTCGCTTCCGAGAGAACTCGAAGCGGTGATCGACGCTGCTGCCAAGGTCGTCGGCACCGACGCCAGTACCAATGACATCGCCGATGCAATCACCGCGCGACACGCTGATCAGTGGTCTGACACGGAACTGACGGAACTTCGCGCGCAGGCGCTCGAGGCCGGGAGGCTACTGCGGGCAATCGCCGAGGCAGCCGCGGCCAAGGGCACCAACAGCGACTGATCGGCTTCGGTGAAACTACAACTTGCGAACCCGTCGGAGCATCGGGAACTGTTCGGAATGCCATGGCTGACGCCGCTTGCCGAATGGCCTGACGACGACATGTCCGATCCCGGTGGCCTCCATCGCCATATCGTCCGCTTCCTCGAAGTCGGAGAGATCACCTACGTCTTGAAGGAACTCCCGGAGCCGTTGGCCGAGCGCGAATACCGCCTGTTGCGCGCTCTCGCCGCCGAGGACATTCCGACGGCAACCGTGATCGGTGTCGTCACCGGCCGTGGTGAACACAACAATGGCGAAGGCATTCTCATCACCCGCCATATCGACTTCTCACTGCCGTACCGCGTGCTGCTGTCTGGTCGCGGACTGAAGATCCCGTACCTCGGTGACCGGGTGCTCGATGCGCTCGTCGGTCTGCTTGTCCGCCTGCATCTCGCCGGATTTTCGTGGGGTGACTGCTCGCTGTCGAACACCCTGTTCCGGCGCGACGCCGGGGCGCTCGTCGCCTTCGTCATCGATGTCGAGACCGGGGAGCTGCATCCGAAGTTGTCGGACGGCCAACGATCGATCGATCTGACGATCGCCGTCGAGAACGTCGCCGGAGGTCTCCTCGATCTCGAGGCTGGCGGATTTCTCGCTGCGGGAATCGATCCGTGGGCAACCGCCGAAGATGTCGAGCGTCGCTACCACGAACTGTGGACGGAGTTGACCGCAGAAGAGGAATTCGGCGCCCACGACGTCTACCGCATCGACAAGCGGCTCGACCGGTTGCACGATCTCGGCTTCGATGCTGCCGAGATCGAGTTCACCTCGACGCCCGACGGAACTCAGCTGCGGCTCGTGCCGCGGGTCGTCGAGACGGGCTACTTCGCCCCTCGCCTGCAGGCACTGACAGGGCTCGTCACCGGTGAGAACCAGGCGCGCCGCCTGCTCGACAACATCCGCGAGTTCGGTGCTCGCCGGGAACACGGTACGCAGCACCGCCTGCCAGAGCCGTTGACTGCCGCCCGCTGGCTCGAACAGGTCTACGAGCCGGCAATCAGCGCCGTGCCGCATGAACTCGATGACAAGCTCGAGCCCGCTGAACTGTTCCACCAGATTCTCGAACACCGGTGGTTCCTCTCGGAGCGCGAGGGACGAGATGTCGGCATGGACGCCGCTGTCCAGAATTACAGCGCGCACGTGTTGACGGATGCGCCTGACGAGTTGCGGGTCATCGATCCCTCGACCGTCGAACTGCAGGCGATCACCTTCGACCCCGACCATTTCGGAGGGGACTACGTCTTCGATCCCGATACACCAGATCCCGTCGCCGGAGGACATCGAGCACAGGACGGCGCTGCTGCGGCCGAGGACGACTTTGCCGAGGCCGAGGACGATGACGACAACGACGACCACGCCTTTCGCAGGCGCTACCCGCCCGTGATCTGATCAGACCTCGGAGGCGAGTTTCTGCAGGAGTTCCCAGCCTGCGCTGACATGGTGGCGGAACGTGGTGCGGCCGCCGATCGAAAATCGCAGGGCAACCCTGCCGTCGAGCACGGTACGCGTGAACAGCGCTTCGCCGCTTTCGTTGGCACGGGAGATCAGCGCATCGGTCGCTTCGTCACCGGTAGCCAGTGCGATGCACAGCAGGTTGAGCGGATGTGGAGCGACAATGACGAACCGGGAATCTTCGAGTACCCAGCCCGCGAGTTCCTGCGTCAGGGCGACGTGCCTGCGGATCATCTCCTGTGGCGCAGCGACGCCATCGGTTCGCAGCGAGAACCACAGTTTGAGCGAGCGGAAGCGACGCCCGAGCGGCACTTGCCAGTCGCGGTAGTCGAGCGCTGCACCACTCTCGGCAGCCTTCGATCGCAGGTACTCCGGCAGGATGCTCAATGCCCCGAGCAACGATGCGCGATCGGCGGTCCAGAAGAGGTTGCAGTCGAAGTTGATGCCCATCCACTTGTGCGGATTCGTCGTGTAGCTGTCAGCATATTCGAGGCCGTCGTTGAGCCAACGCAGTTCCGGTGCAAGCGCGCCGATTCCCGCCATTGCTGCGTCGACGTGCAGCCACAGGCCCTCGCGTCTGGCGATCGCACCGATTTCCGCTGTCGGGTCGACCGCCAGGGAACTCGTCGTCCCGTGCGTACTGCACACCCAGAACGGCGTGAGACCGGCGGCCATGTCAGCGGCGACGAGTGACTCCAACGCCTCCGGCCTCATCGCCAGTCGTTCGTCGTGCGGCACGATCCGCAACTGCGATGTCCCGATCCCGGCGATCCGCAGTCCCTTCTCGATACTCGAATGGGCCTGCGATGTCGCGTAGGCGACCAGCTGTGTCGTGTCACCATCGATGTTGATCGAGCCGCCCGTTGCACGAAAGCGCGCTGCGAGAATCGACGACAGTGTGGCTTCGCTCGCGGAACCCTGGATCACTCCCCCGCCGGCATCGCTCGTCGAACGGAACTGCGGTGGCAGGTCGAGCAGTTCGTGCATCCAGTCGAGCATCAGCGTCTCGACCTCGGTACATGCGGGGCTCGTTACCCAGCTCATGCCTTGGACACCGATGCCTGCGGTGACGAGTTCGGCAAGGATCGATGCATAGGTGATATTGCTCGGGAAGTAGGCAAAGAACGACGGGTGCTGCCAGTGCGTCAGGCCCGGTACGACGATGTTGTCGAGGTCGGCGACGATGTTGCTGAACGGCTCGGTTTCCGCCGGCGGATGCTCTGGGAGCAGTGCACGGATGTCACCCGGCTCGATCGTGCTTTGGACAGGAAGCGAGCCGACATTGCTCAGGTACCCTGCGATCCAATCGATGAGCGTATGGCCGTTTGCTCGAAACTCTTCCGGGGTCATCCCGCTGATGCTAACGACCGCCCCTGGCGCCGCGGAGCCGTCAGGTGCCCGAGCAGGCGTGGGCGCAGCGCTGTTTATCGAGATGCCGCGACGAGCGCCGCACCGCCGGCGGCGAGCACGACGCCTGCCATGTTTGTCCGCGAAACGCGCTCTCCGTCGACCTTCGCCGCCAGTCCCGTCGTTACAACGGGGTACAGCGAGCCCATCACGGTGGCGATGGCGATCGGGCCGATTTGCAGGGCTCTGGCGATCGACAGACCGGCGGCGACGTTGCATCCTCCGCTGATGATCGCCAACTGTGGCGGACGGCCGACAGGGATGCGGCGGATTACGCAGATCGCACCAAGGATGATCGTCCCGGCGATACCGCCGAAGGCGATCGGCCATTGGCCGCTAGCGGAACTCACATGACCGAGGGCGACGAAGAACACGGCGAATCCGACGCCGCCGATCAGCGCCAGCGTCAGTTCCTCGGCCAGGCCGAGACTCGTCGTCTTGACCTCCGTGCGCAACGCCAGCAATGGGATGGCAACGAGCGCGACGATCACGCCGACCGATCGCCACAGCGTCAGATGCGTGCCAGAGACGACATCGATGATCACCGGCACGAGCGCTGTCGTGATCGCTGTGACCGGGGCGACGACGCTCATCCTGCCGAGGCTGAGACCGCGCAGGAACACTATGTACGACAGGCTTGCCGCTGCACCAGCGACGGCACCGAGCGCCACGTCACCGCCATGCAACGACTTCCACCCGATCAGCACGACGATCGGCGGCAACAACACGGCGTTCGTCAACTGCGCGTAGAACGAGACGACGATCGGCTGATGACCGGCAGAGGCGCGCCCACCGACATAGTCGCCGAACCCGATGATCAGCGAGGCGATCAGCCCCAGGGTCACAACCACCCGGCGAGTGTAGGAGCCGAGCGCCGGCCGAACAGGCTGCTATTCGGCGAGCGCTGAGAGCTTCTCGACGAATGTCGAGCAGAACGACGCCAGCTCGGAGAGTTCGTCGATGAACATAGACGGCTTGACGCAGATCGTCGTGAAGCCGTTCGCCAACAGCTGGGGCACGGCCTCCAACGCCTGGTCCACATCGGCTGGCGAGTGTCCGTCGGGGAACGTTGCCCGTACTCCTCCGACGAGCTCGAACAACGCCGGATCGCGCCCGGCACCCACCAGCGCCCGCCGCAGCGATGCCAGTTCCTGATCGCTCGGCGCACCGAATGGGTTGTAGCCGTGGCCGTACCGGACGAGGCGGTCGAGAAGGCGTGGGTGCATCGTCGATCCGCCGAACCACAGCATCGGGCCGCCGGCTCGACAGGCCTTCGGTTCGACGTGGATGTCGTCGAACCGGTAGTGGTCACCAGCGAACGACGCTGCCTCGTGTGACCAGATCTGCTCCCACGCTGCGAGCTGTTCGTCGAGGATCGAGCCGCGCTCGTGGAATGGAACGCCGAGCGCCGCGTACTCCTGCTCGTGCCAGCTGACCGTCGGGATCACAACGAGACGTCCTTCGCTGAGGACGTCGAGCGTGGCGAACTCCTTCGCCAGCAGGAGTGGATGACGCAACGGCGTGATCACCGCACCTGCGACGAGTCGCAGCGATGTCGTCCGCGCAGCGATCGCTGCCAGCGTGACGATCGAACTCGGCCACGGCATACAGGGATCTTGATTTCCAGGCGCCGCATAGTCGCGTCGATTGCTCGGCAGTCCGAGCGCCCCGGCGTCGGAGCCGAGGACGATGTGCTCGGACATCATCACAGCGTCGATTCCGTTGGCTTCGGCGATGACGGCCATCTCCACCAGGGCTCGGACGTCACCCCCATCGACGAGTGGATCGTTCTCGGTGAGGATCAGCAATGCCCGTGGGTTTGTCGATGCGCTCATCAGAATATGGTACGGTACCAAATGAGTTAGTGGTAACGCAGGGTTTCTGCGGATGGGGTGGGCGTTCACAAGATCGATCAAACCGCCGGAGCCCGTTTCCGAGGGGACAGAAATGGAAGCAACCGAATCCAGGGTAACGACGCTTGCCAACAAGCAGCTGACGACGATCGACTGCATCGCCCAGTCGCTCGCGGTCGGTCCGATCTTCTCCGCAGCAGCGCTGGGCGGGATCCTCGCAGCGCTGTCGGGTGGTGTCAGCCTGTTCGTCGTCGTACTGACGACCATCGGCATCTTGGGTATCGGTTGGATCGTGAGCGAACTGGCGAAGCGCTTCAGCGGCTCCGGCACCGTCTACGAGGCAATCGCCCACACCCTCGGCAAACCGGCAGGTGTCTTCGCGGCGATGATGTACCACGTGGCGATCACCGCACTCGTCGCTGGGATCCCGATCATCGGCGGCATCAATCTCAAAGGGTTTTGTGCCGATCATCTCGGCTTCGACCCACCGTGGTGGATCGCCAGCGTCGTGATCGCCGCGCTGGTGTTCGGGTTCAACGTCCTCGGTGTGCAGGTCTCGGTCAGGGCGCAGTTGACGATCATCATCGCCTCGACGATCCCGTTCCTGATGCTGTTCCTCGCCGTATTGATCAACGGCGGCCCAAACGACAACAGCCTGAGTTCGCTCAATCCGAGCAACATCGCACCTGGCGGGTCCGTCTTCAAAGGCGTGCTGTTCGCCATCTTGATGTTCATCGGCTTCGAATGGTCGGCAGCACTCGGCGAGGAGACGGCGAACCCGAAGAGGTCGATCCCGCTCGCCGTTCTCTGGACCGTAGGCCTCTGTGCGGCGTTCTACTTCATCACTCAGTACACCGCCTCGCAGTATCCGTCACCTGACGATCCGACGATCAACATCTTCCTGCCGATCGCAACGGATCGCGTCGGCAGCTGGCTCGGTGTACTGATCGAGTTGGCGCTGCTGCTCGACATCGTTGCCGTCGGCGTCGGCATCACCGCCGCCGCCTCGAGGGGCCTCTTCACCGTCGCCAGGGACGGCTTGCTGCCCGCGCCACTGACGAAGGTCAACAAGCGAGATGTGCCGATCGCCGCGACGTCCACAGTGCTCGCGGCAATGCTGATCATCATTCTCGCAGCGCTCATCAAATACGGCGACGACGCGGCGTCGGCGTTCAGCATGTTCCTCATCACCTCGACGATCGGCGGCATGCTCATCTGCCTGACCTACGCGATGCTCTGCCTCGGCGGCCTGAAGATCCTCAGCAGGAATCCGCTGTCACTCGTCGCTGGCATCATCGGTCTGGCGACAGCGGTCGGAGGCTTCCTCGCGCAATTCATCAGCGGCACGGCACCGACCGGCGATGCGCTGTGGGGCCGTCATATCGGACTTGTCCTGCTCGTTGTCGTCGCTGCCTGGCTGGTCTTCAACCTGTCGACCAAACGGGACAAGGTCGACGCCGCCGCAGACCACGCGCTGCGGCACTGACCCGGTGCCGTGGTCACCTGGATTCCGTCATTGCGGAATTGGCGTGACCGCGGCCGTGCCGTCAAGAGGGTCAGCTGGATTCCGTCATTGCGGAATTGGCGTGATTGCGGCGGTGCCGTCAGCCGAGCTCTTCGACTGACCTCAGTACTTCCCGGAGGAGGTGAGCGAGCGAGCGCCTGTCGTCTTCCGAGAGGTGTTTGGTGACCAGCACCTCGTGTTCGTTGAACTTCGGGAACAGCCGCTTGATCGTCGACGTGCCGGCTTTGGTGAGTCCGACGACGACCATTCTGCCGTCGTCGGGATTCGGGCGGCGGACGACGAGCCCACGGCCTTCGAGCGTCGACACGATGCCGGTCAGGGTTGCCTTGGTGACGCTGCACTGCTCGGCGAGATGGCGGGATTCCTGGTCGCCCCACACCCACAGCACGAACAGCACCGTGAAGCCAGACCACGACAACTGGTCTGGCAGAAGGACCTCGCGCTCCATATGGTTGCGGACGGCACCGGCGACGCGATAGACGTTGGCGACCGCCGCCATCGCCGCGAAATCGACGTCGTGCAGTTCTCCGACACGCACGGCCACGTCCTGTTCGGCCGGCGTCAGATCTGGCTCGGCTGTCGCTCGATCGATCGGGGCAGAGCGCTTCATCATCGGTCCTGAAGCTACCGCCACCGGAGCTCGGCGGCCGTGCACCGGTCGTGACGCGCCGGCCTCGGCCGACTCCAAGCGTTCAACTCGTACTGCCGTCGACGACCTGGTAGGTGACGAGGTCGCTGTTGAAGTCCAACGCGTAGTCGCCTCCCTCGCGCCCGATGCCGGAGATCCCGATGCCGCCGAACGGCGCCGTCAGGTCACGGATGAGGAAGCAGTTCGTCCAGATCGTTCCGGCACGTATCCCGTGGCCCGCCAGGTCAGCGCGTGCCTGCGACGAGGTGTACACGATCGCCGACAGCCCGTAGTTCGTCGAGTTAGCGAGCTCGATCGCTTCGGCGTCTTCGGTGAACGTCTGCAGTGTCAGCACCGGTCCGAAGACCTCGTTCTGCACGATTTCGCTGTCGTTGTCCTTCGGCTCGATGAGTGTCGGCTCGTACCACAGGCCGCCGTGGCGCCAGACGCTGCCACCGCGCACGATCACGTCGCCGGCTCTTCTGGCACGCTCGACGAATGCGGCCACGTTTGCGAGATGTTGCGGATGGATCATCGGCGAGATCGTCGTCGCCGGATCGTGGCTGTCGCCGAGTACATGCTGGTCCGTGTAGTGGTTGAAGCGTGCGAGGAACTGCTCGCGGACCGATGCCTGGACGATCAGTCTCGTACCTGCGAGACAGACCTGACCGCTGTCGTCGAATTGGCCTGCAGCCTGCCTGGCGGCAGCGTCGATGTCAGCATCGTCGAAGACGATGAACGGACCCTTGCCGCCGAGTTCTGCGGTGAATGGAACGATGTTGGTCGCCGCCGCCACGCCGATGTGGCGTGCTGTGTCCGGTGAACCGGTGAACGAGACCCGGCGCACACGCGGATCGCCGACGAGCGCAGCGCCGACCTCTTCTCCGATTCCCTGGACGACGTTGAAGACACCTGGCGGCATTCCTGCGTCGTCTGCGAGGTCGGCCATCATCGAACACGACAGCGGCGACCACTCGGCCGGCTTGAGGACGACGGTATTGCCGGCTGCCAACGCGGGCGCGCACTTCCACGTCGACAGCATGAACGGCGCATTCCACGGGGTGATCACGACGACCGGTCCGGCTGGGCGGCGCAGGACGGTGTTGCGCGTTCCGTTCGACGACCACACCCGCTCCTCGTACGCCTCGGCCATATCGGCGTAGGCGCGGAAGTTGCGCGCTCCACGCGAGAGCACGCGGACCCGCAGGCTCTCGTGCAACATCGCCATGTCGGCACACTCGACTGTTGCCAGCGGCTCGATGTTCGCATCGATGAGATCGGCGAGGCGGCGCAGGATCGGACCACGGCCGGCGGGTCCGAGTGCCGCCCATTCCGCAAATGCTGCAGTCGCCGCGCTGATCGCCAGATCCGCCGTCTCGGCGTCACCGCGGGAGACATCGGCAAGCTTTCGCGACCAATCGAGTGGGCTGCGGTCCTCGAACGTTTTCTCTGAGGCAATTCTTCGGCCGCCGATGAAATGGTCGACGGAGACCATCACGCCGTCGACGTCGGCTCGTGGATGTTCGGCAGTCATTGCAGGCTCCTGGAGGCGGACAGTTCTATATGAACGGGAGGTAGTAGTTCAGTTCCCAGTCGGTGATGGCGCTGGAGAACTTCGCCCATTCGTCCCGTTTGACCGCCACGAAGTTGGCGACCATTTCGGGCCCGACGGTGCTGACGAAGACGTGGTCCGCTTCGAGCGCGTCCAGCGCGTCGCTGAGGTTCGAGGGCGTCCGGCGATCGGTGTTCGCCGTCTCGTAGCAGTCGCCCTCTTCGATCTGCGGCGGTTCCATCGCCCCGGCGATGCCGAGCATGGCTGCCTGGAGAGTCGCTGCGACGGCGAGATAGACGTTCGCCGAACTGTCTGGCAGGCGGTACTCGATGCGCGTCGCCGCGTCGCGCTGCTTTGGCACACGGACCGTACTGCCGCGGTGGTCGAGACCCCAGTTGGCGAACACGCCCGCCATCTGCCCCACCTGTAGGCGCTTGTAGGCGTTGACCGTGGGCGCACACAATGCGGCCAACGCCTCGTGGTGATGCAGTAGCCCGCCGATGGCGAAGCGGGCGATGTCGGCGAGGCCGTGGATCTTCGTGCTGTCGTTGAAGGCATTGGTGCCGGCTGCGTCGTTTGCCGAAAAGTTGATGTGCAGCCCGCAGCCGGTCTGGGTGGCGTGCGGTTTGCCGAGGAAGCTGAGGTGCAATCCCTTCTTGCGGGCGATCTCCTGGCCCATCTGCTTGAACAGGAACGCATTGTCGACGGCCTCGAGGGCATTGCAGTAGTGCAGCGTGAACTCGTACTGCGCTGCGTCGTATTCGCTGTTGACACTCTCGAGTGGGAACTCGCATTCGACGGCTTTGTCCATGATCTCGTCGAGCAGTCCGTACGGGTCGCTCATCGGACCGACCGTGTAGGTGAAACCTCCCGGCGTGTCGACGAGCTTCCAACCGCCTATCCCGTTGGGCTCCATCAGGTAGCACTCGAGTTCGATGCCGACCATCGGTTCGAAGCCGTGCGACTGCCACGCCTCGATCGCCCGGCGCAGGACCGTCCGGGGTGCCCACGGTGCGAGCGTGCCCTCGTATTCGAGATCGGCGACAACGACACCGACACCCGGATCCCAACCACGGCGTGCATCGTCGATGTCGAAGACCGCCTCCATGTCTGGCAGACCGGTCAGAAAGCCGGAATAGGGCGTCGTCGCCGTCATGTCACGGTCATAGTGCTGGGCGAAGAGCGTCATGCAGTGCTTGGTGCCATTAGCGGCGAAACCGGCCGGCAGATATTTGCCTCTGGCGAGGCCGAGCTGATCGGCGAACATCGGCCGGATGCGTTGGAACTCAGTCATCGAGAGGCTCCCAGTGAGTTGGATCTGCTGTCGGAGTTGGATCTGCTGTCGGAGTTGGATCGAGCGTCAGGTTTGGAGACTGCGTGGTCTGCGGCCCGCTCGACGAGCCAGACGAGACTCGGATCGAGATGCTGCAGCATTTCCGGATGCCACTGGACGGCAAACACCGATTGCCCTGGGATCTCGAGCGCTTCGATGACTCCGTCAGGAGCGTGCCCTGACGCGACCAGTCCCAGCGCTGGATGCTCCATCGTCTGGTGGTGCAGGCTGTTGACCTCGATCGAGTCGCCGTACAGCGAGTGCGCAAGCGTCCCGTGGTCGAACTGCACGACGTGGCAGGCAACGTCACGAGGTTCGTCGAAGCGCGGATGGCCGACACCGTCTGCGAGATCGACGTGTTGCACGAGCGCGCCGCCGAGATGAACCTGCACCAGTTGCGCCCCGCGACATATCCCAAGCAGCGGTAGGTCGGTACGCAGGGCCTCGGCGATGACGGCCAGCTCCCATTCGTCGCGGTCTGGCTCCGGATGCCCGAGATTGTCGTCAGCGTCTGCGCCGTACCGCGA
>JAYTOR010000095.1:0-4145 GCA_043747685.1 Actinomycetota bacterium | reverse complement strand
AAGCCGTGGGCGAGCTAGGGCTGTGACATCAGGCGCTACATCCACGCTTGCATTCTTCGGCAACCTCGTCATAATTGATTGAGTACTCACTCAATCTTGGTTCCCGGGAGTCCCGGGCGGAAACGGAGTCCCCAATGTTTGCTCGCCTTGGCACCTTTGCGTACCGGCGTCGTGGGCGCGTCGTCCTCGCCTGGGTGATCGTCCTCGTCGTTCTCGGAGCGATCTCGAGTGGCGTCGGCTCGGCCTTCTCTACCAAATTCGGCCTGCCGAACGGTGTCGAATCCAAGCGTGGCCTCGACATCCTCGACAAGAACTTCGGTGGCGTCGGCGGAGGCCAGACCGGCAACATCGTGCTCAAGGCACAGGGTTCGGTCACCGACCCGACGATCGAAGCGGCGATCACGCCCTTCCTCGCACAGGTCAAGGCGATTCCGGGCGTTGCCGATGTGAGCAGCCCATTCACCGCTGGCAACGAGCGCCTGATCTCCGCCCGAGGCGCTGATTCCGGCAAGATCGCGCAAGCGACCGTGCAGTTGCCGGACAGCGTCTCGCAGGCGCAAGTGAAGACGGTCGCCGACAAGATAAAGGCGATAGCGCCGAAGGTCCCCGGTGTCGAGATCGAGTACGGCGGGCAGGCGTTCAACGCCATCAAAGCCCCGTCGTCCGAGCTGCTGGGCCTTGGTTTCGCCATCATCATCCTCATCCTGGCGTTCGGATCGGTCCTGGCGACCGGCCTGCCGATCGGCACAGCCCTTGCTGGCATCGGCGTCGGTACTGTCACCTTGGCACTGCTCAGCAATGTGTTGACGATGCCTGACTTCGCCACGACGATCGGCGTGATGATGGGTCTCGGAGTCGGTATCGACTACGCCCTCTTCATCGTCTCCCGATACCGAGAGAACATTCACAACGGCTACGACATCGAGCAGTCGATCTCCATCGCCCTCGATACGTCCGGCCGTGCGGTTGCCTTCGCCGGCATCACCGTCGTCATCTCCCTGCTCGGAATGTTGACAATGGGTGTGCAGTTCGTCAGCGGCCTCGGTGTCGGCGCAGCAGTCGTCGTCGTCATCACGATGATCGCCTCACTGACGCTGCTACCCGCCCTGATCGGCTTCGCCGGCGAGCGGGTCGAAATCGCCCGCTGGCGCGGTGTCATCGCTGCCGGCTTCGTCGCCATTGCCCTCATCGGCCTCGGCCTCAAAGTCTCGCCATTCCTCGTCGGTATCCCGCTGGCCGTCGTCGTATTGATCGCCAGTTTTGTCTACGCACCGCTACGCAAGCAGATCGCCCATCGGCCGCCGAAGCCACGCAAGGATCAGTGGGCCTACAAGTGGAGCCGCACCGTCCAGCACCACCCATGGCGTGCCGTCGCCGCCGGAGCCATCGGGTTGCTGATCCTCGCCGTCCCGTTCTTCAGCCTGCGGCTCGGTTTCTCCGATCAGGGCAACGACCCGAAGAACACGACGACCCGCAAGGCATTCGACCTTCTTGCCGACGGATTCGGACCTGGTTCCAACGGACCGATCATCCTCGTCGCCGAATTGCCCTCCGGCACGAACGTCACCTCCGTCGCCTCTGTCACGGCTGCGGTCAAAGCGACGCCCGGCGTGCAGAGCATCACGCCGGCACGCGCCAACGCAGCCGGCAACGCAGTGCAATGGGTGCTGACACCGACGACGTCGCCGCAGGATCAGAAGACGACCGACCTCGTCAATTCGCTCCGTTCGACCGTTCTGCCTCAGGCAACTGCCGGCACGAACGTGGACGTCGTCGTGACCGGGTCGGTCGCCACGCAGGTCGACTTCTCGTCGTACCTCTCCGGTCGGCTCGTGCTGTTCTTCGGCGCAGTACTGACGCTGTCATTCCTGTTGCTGCTCGCCGTCTTCCGCAGCCTGCTCGTGCCGATCAAGGCAGTCATCATGAACCTGCTGTCGATCGGCGCCGCCTACGGTGTGCTCGTCGCCGTCTTCCAGTGGGGTTGGCTGCACAGCATCGTCAGTATCGAAGGCGCCCCGATCGAACCGTTCATCCCAATGATGCTCTTCGCCATCGTCTTCGGCCTGTCGATGGACTACGAGGTCTTCCTGCTGTCACGCATCAAGGAAGAGTTCGACCGCACCGGAGACAGCAGGGAATCGGTCGCCGACGGGCTTGCGGCAACGGCGAAGATCATCACCGTCGCCGCAGCGATCATGGTCGTCGTCTTCGGTAGTTTCCTGCTCGAACCGACCCGCGTCATCCGGCTGCTCGGTACCGGCCTCGCCGTCGCCGTACTGCTCGATGCGACGGTCGTCCGGATGCTGCTCGTGCCGGCGACGATGGAACTGCTCGGCGACAGGAACTGGTGGATCCCGAAGTGGCTCGACCGATTGCTGCCAACGATCAACGTCGAGGGCCCAGCGAGTACTGTGCATGAATCCCTAGATGACGAAGCCGCTGCGCTCGTCGCTTCTGGGGACGGCGTCGATGGCGACGTCGATGGGGATAAGGAGAAAGTGAAGGCACAGTGAGCCCGGACATCGTGATCGTCGACACCCTGAGCCTGGACAGCACAGGCCCGGACACCGCCGGCTCAACGGTCGATCATCACGAACCGCGACGACGTCGTAAGCCGCTCACGGCTGACGACAGACGGGCGGCGATCATCGAAGCGACGATGCCGCTGATCGCCGAACGCGGCCCAGCCGTGACGAGCGCCGAAATCGCCGAGGCTGCGCAGATCGCCCAGGGAACGATCTTCCATGTCTTCGGCGACAAGCAGGCGCTCGTCGATGCCGTCGTCCGCCAGGCGATGGACATCACCGAGTTGACGAAATCGATCGAGGCGCTGAGCAGCGAGCCGGATCTCCTGACGCGTCTCGCGGCGTGTGCCGATCTGATCAGCGCACACCTCGTCAGAGTGATGCCGGTGATGATGAAGTGCGGCAAGCCGAAGGAGGAGCCCGACAGTATTCATCCCGGCGTGCTGCTGCGTAGGATCATCGCCCGCCTGATCGAACCTGACGCCGCCTCGTTGGCTCATCCGCCGACGCCGATGGCGGCGATGGTCTTCGGACTCTGCCTCGCCTCGGCTCAGGAAACCGTGTTCGGCGAATCGGAGATGCCGTCGGGGCGCGACCTCGCCGAACTGTTCCTCGACGGGGCGCGCATACGCATCACCGCTTGAAAGCTGCCTGGGCGAATAGTTGGTTGCTTTACAAAGAGAAGGCGACTGCAGCGGTCACGCCGATTCCGTCATCGCGGAACCCAGGTGACCGCTGCCACCACCGGACCCGAGGCGGACCGGAGCGGTCACGCCGATTCCGTCATCGCGGAACCCAGGTGACCGCGGCCACGACCGCCCGGGGCCGGTGGAGCCGGCCGAACCTGGCCGCTGACGGCGACTGGTCACGCGCGAAGGATGACGAGGAACTGACCGCCACCGGACTCGACGTCTGCGGTCACGGACATCTCAGGGCTCAGACGACTGATGCGGTCGACGAGCCAATCCGCCGCTTCCTGGGCATCGGCGCGTGTCGGGCATCGGGCGACGACCTCTCGGCCTCCCTTGCGTTGCAACCGGTCGAGGCTCGGGATGATCGGCGCTGGGTCGACGACGAACAGCCGCTCCGGCCAGGCCACGACTGCGGCAACCGCACCCTTGCGGGTGTTGCACGCCCGATGAGCCAGCCGCTCCTGCAGAGGGCCGCTGCTGTTCTTGTTGTTCTTCGTCTTCGTCGCCCTGCTGTCGATGCTCGGCCCCCTGGCATCGTTCACCGACATCTGCGGGTCGACCGGCTCGTCACACAGCCAGCAGCGCCAACCGTCGCGGTCGCCGACGACGCTCAAGTTGCTCATCCGTCCAGCTCCGATCGGTCCATGACCGGCACCGTAGTACGCCGTTCAGCCGGAGAGGCGGACGACCTGTGCGCTGTCGATGATCCGCGGTCCGCCGTCGATTCCCATTGCGAGGGTACGATCTCGATGGGGATGTGCGGACCGACCAAAGATCAGCGCAGTTGGACCTTCGACCTCGATCCCGGCGGCGTCGACCCGGTGGTCGGCCACGAGCGGCTCCGGCAGGCATATTTGCGCTCGACCCGGACTATCCGCTGGCATCACCGTGCCGGCGTTGGTCGATCCGGGGTACCTCGGGCACGCCA
>JAYTOR010000094.1:0-8352 GCA_043747685.1 Actinomycetota bacterium | reverse complement strand
CGACGGAAGGACCGAAGACGCATGGTGGCCGCCGGGCCCTCCCCACCGTCGATATGCAGGATACGCCGATGGCCGAGGCCGACGAGATGATCGATGATCAGGCGCGCGCCGACGCGTTCGTCGTTGCTGACGGTGTCGATGTGGTCAGACTTGAGCGGTTCGGCGACGGCGACGACGGGTAGGTTGACGGCAAGCGACTCGATGATCGTCAATGGGAAGCGAGGGCTCAGCAGGATCAGACCGTCCGTCTGCATACCGAACAGCGTCTCGATGGCTCGCTGCTGTTCGTTCGGATGCCTGCGGCCCGTGGTGATCAGCGTGTGGTAACCGTGTTCGTAAGCTGTTGCCAACAAACCGTCGGCGATCTCGGCGTAGTACAGGTTGTGCAGGTCATCGAGGAAAACACCGATCGTCATCGTCCGGTGGCTCGCCAGATTGCGGGCGATGAGATTCGGTCGGTAGCCGATTGCCGAAGCAGCAGCGAGTACTGCTGCACGGGAACCATCGCTGACCTTCGGGGAATCGCGCATCACCAACGAAACCAAGGCGCGCGATACCCCGGCACGGTTGGCAACGTCTTCCATTGTGGGCAGTGACGAACCCATGGATCCCCTCGTTCGTCGAGCCTCCGGTTTCTCGGCGTCAGCCGACCTTTTTCCGAAGCAACTCTTGCAATTGACATTAGAGCGCTCTAATGTGCAAAGCGCAAGGGGGAAATCGTGACAAGTCTTTCTCGGCCGCTGTCCAGTCGAATGGCTGGAGCGCCGATCTCATGGGGAATCTGCGAGGTACCCGGCTGGGGTCTGCAGTTGCCAGTGGACCGCGTGCTCACGGAGATGAACGAAGTCGGGCTGACCGCCACGGAACTCGGTGCCGCCGGCTGGCTGCCGACGTCCGCTGCAGACATCAACGCCGTGCTCGGCGGGCATCAACTCGCTGCAGTCGCCGCCTTCCAGCCGGTAGTGCTGCATGACGAAGCACGATTGAGTGAGACCTTGCAAGACGCCGAGATCGCCGCCCAGTTGTTGCAGGACGTCGGAGCATCGAACTTCGTCACCTGTGTCGTCAGCGATCCGGACAACTGGCAGCGTCCCGAGTTGACCGAAGCGCAGTGGGCGTGTCTGTACGACGGGCTTGATCGACTCGACGTCATCTGCGCAGCCCACGGTCTGATGCAGGTCGTGCACCCGCACGTCGATTCCCTGATCGAGCAAGCGGATGAAGTCGAACGGCTACTTGCCAACACGACGGTGCAGTTCTGCCTCGACACCGGTCACCTGTTCATCGGTGGTACCGACCCGTTGGTCTTCGCTCAGCAGCACGTCGATCGCGTCGGCCTGGTGCACCTGAAGGATGTCGACGCCGATGTTGCCCTTCGATTGCGTGCAGGCGAAGTGACCTTGATGCAAGCCGTCGTCGATGGCATCTTTCCACCACTCGGCGAGGGTGCAGTGCCACTCGCCGACGTCGTCCGCGCTGTCGAGGCCTCCGGTTACGACGGATGGTACGTATTCGAACAAGACGCCGCCCTGCTCGACGGAGAACCACCCGTCGGCAGTGGCCCGATTCGCGACGTTCGCAAGAGCGTTGCGTACATCCGGTCCCTGATTGCACCGCTTCCAGGAACCGAAGAAGCGGTCATCTCCTGAACGTTGCCTCATCCGGCAGCACACAGGTCGACCGATCAACACCACATCAACAACCAGGGGGAAGACCCAAGCATGAAGAAGATGCGTTTTTCGGTAGCAGCGTTGGCTTCGGTCGCGCTGTTCGCCGCGTGCAGTAGCAGTACCAAGACCACCGCCGGATCGACTGCCGGTGCCACCACCGCCGCAGCCGGTGCCACCACCGCGGCAGCCGGGGGAGCCACCACCGCCGCCGGGGGAGCGACGACCGCAGCAGGAGCCGCTGCAACCACGGGTGCAGCCGTCACGGCAGCAGCCACGGCGGCCGGCGCTTCCACCGCTGACACGGTCAAGGCCACCCAGGCCAAGGGCGATATCACGATTGCCGTCATCACCCACGGCGATGGCGGAGTCTTCTGGTCTGTCGCCCAGAAGGGCGCTGAAGCAGCAGGCAAGGACCTCGGCATCAAGGTGCAGTACTACGGTGCCAACAACAATGCCCAGGACGAAGCGCAGCACATCGACCAGGCAGTTTCCGCCAAGGTCAGCGGCCTCGTCGTGTCGCTTGCCGACCCGGCAGCGTTGTCCGACTCGATCAAGGCAGCGGTTGCTGCTGGCATCCCGGTCATCACCATCAACTCCGGTGTCGACAAGTTCAAGGAGCTCGGCGCGCTGACCCATGTCGGTCAGGACGAGGAGCAGGCCGGCAAGGGAGCAGGCGAGAAGTTCAAGGCCGCAGGCGTCAAGCATCTCCTCTGCGTCAAGCAGGAGCAGAGCAACGTCGGTCTCGAAGCCCGTTGCACCGGTGCCGGCGAGACCCTCGGTGGCAAGATGGACGCCATCACCACACCTGGCGACAAGGACCCGACCGGTTCTGAGGCTGCGATCAAGTCTGCATTGCAGGCCGACCCGTCGATCGACGGCGTGTTCGCCACCGGCCCAGTCGGCGGCCACCTCGCTGCCCAAGCTGCCGGTGAACTGAACAAGAAGCTGACGATCGGTTCCGTGGACTTGTCGACGGACATCCTCAACGACATCAAGGCCGGCACGGTTGCCTTCACCATCGACCAGCAGCAGTACCTGCAGGGTTACCTGCCGGTCGTGTTCCTCTACCTCGACATCACCAACAAGAACGTTGTTGGCGGTGGCCTGCCGGTTGCGACCGGTCCTGGCTTCGTCGACAAGACGAACGTCGCCGCAGTCGTCGCCCTGGTTGCCGCTGGAACTCGCTGAGTTCAGCACATCGCCGACAGGAGAACTCCTCCTGTCGGTGAATGCCGCCGGCCGGGGCTCATTCTGAGCTCCGGCCCCGGTGGTCACACACGATTGCCCGTTTCGTGTCGGTGCAATGTTTGTCGAGTTGCAGAGTTCATCCATGATCTGAGTCCGATGGGGGACCGATGAGTGTTGTTGTCGAAGCCAGCGACGCGGAGGCGCCGAAACCGATCGCGAGCGATGAGCGTCTCGGCCACCGTGGTCCGATTCGCCGGCTGCTGATCTCTCCTGAAATCGGTGCGCTGACCGGTGCCATCCTCGTGTGGCTGCTGTTCTGGAGCGTTGGCGATCAGTTCGGTACCGCCGCTGGATTCGGCAACAGCCTCGACGCTGCGGCACCCATCGGCATCATGGCGGTGGCCATTGCGCTCTTGATGATCGGCGGAGAGTTCGACCTCTCGTCCGGGGCGATGACCGGCGCAAGCGCCGTGATGGTCGCACTGATGACGACATCGTGGTTGAAGGACGGCTCGAACATCTGGCTCGCCGTCACGGCATCCTTCATCGCCTGCGCAGGTATTGGGTGGTGGAACGGAACGATGGTCAACAAGACTGGTCTGCCGAGCTTCATCGTCACCCTCGGCACATTCTTCGTGCTCAAGGGTGCCAAACTCGTGTTTGCCAAGCGCCTTGTCGGCAAAGTCCTCATCGGTCCAACGGACAAGGCGGGCGGCTTCAAATCGCTTGCCAACATTTTCGTCAAGATCCGCAAATACCAGCCGTTCGACGGGCGCGACAAGATCTTCGTGATCGGTGCCATCGTCGCAGTGGCGGTGCTGATCTTCGGTCTGCTCGAGCAATCCTTCATCCGACGTCGAACCGCTCGGTCGGCCTCGCTCCCGATTGCCGCCGCAGGTGCGGCTGCTGCCGCTGTCGGATTCATCATGCTGCTCAATACCAACGGTGTCGGTAACAACATCCTCTGGGCGACGGTCTGCCTCGTTGGTGTCATCGCCCTGATCGTCGGCTTCGCCCGTTGGCGTTATGTCACCGTCGAAAGAACTACGCTCGTCACCTCGCCCGAGGTTCTCAAGCGGCTCGGAATCGGTTGCGTGCTTTTCGCGCTCGGTATCGTCGCTGCCTACGTCATCAGCCGGCACGACAAGACCGTGATCCTCACGTTCCTGCCCTCCGGGCTGCGCGTGGTCGTGGCGATCGCGGCAGGCCTGATCGGAGCGGCGTTGGCCGGTCGCACACTCGTCCGCACGTTGAAGGCAAAATTCGTGATTCTCGCTGCGGTACGCGGCAGCATCATGGTGTTGGCGACGGCACTGGTGATGTCGGTGACGGTCCTCGCTGCACTCGAACTGGCGACGATCAGGGCGTTGCGCGCCGGGCTGTTCGTCAGTCTGTGCATCCTCGGATTGCTGCGGTTGCTGTCCGCACGCTCCGCTGCGCTCAAGGTCTCGTCGGCGTTCGGTCTCGCTGTCGGGCTGCTCACGAGTGTCGCCGTCATCGTCTTTGCACTGGTCGTCAGGGCGACGTCCCACGTCCATCGATTCCGGTCCGGTCTGCTCTGTGCGCTGCTGCTCGGCGCAGCATTCCTGGCAGCGAACGCTTTCCTCGAGTCCTACAACTTGAAACGGACCGTCGCTGATCCATCTGCCGATACGTGGGGACGCAGGGCGACGATCGGTGGTGCAGCCCTCGGCGTCAGCGCAATGCTCTTCCGTCTGCTGTACAGCGGTCAGGGTTTCCGTACGTGGGTCATCTGGTGGATCATCATCACGATCATCGGCGGCATCGTGCTCAACCGCACGAAGGTCGGGAACTGGATCTACGCCGTCGGCGGGAACAAAGACGCCGCCAGGGCGATCGGCGTCCCCGTGGATCGCGTCAAAGTCGGCATGTTCGTGACCGTCGCGCTCGCCGGATGGTTCGTCGGAACGATCACGCTCTTGCAGTTGAAAACCGTGCAAGCGTCTCAGGGCGACGGCCAGGAGTTCGTCTTCATCATCGCCGCCGTAGTCGGTGGCAACCTGCTGACCGGCGGCTACGGGTCGATCATCGGGGCTTCGCTCGGGGCACTGATCCTGGCCATGGTCAGCCAGGGTGTGCCGTTGGCGCTGTGGAACACCGACGGACAATTCATCTTCCAGGGAGCGCTGCTGCTGGCAGCTGTGCTCGTCAACAACTTCATCCGCCGCAAGGCTCAGGAGGCACGTTAGGTGAGTGACTCGATCACACCCCCGTCCACGATCGATGTGAAGACGCCTCACTCGGAGTCTCCGCCGAAGTTCGCCCTGCTCGAACTGTCGCACATCTCCAAATATTTCGGCAATGTGACAGCCCTCGAGGACATCTCGACACACGTCGATGCCGGGGCCGTGACGTGCGTACTCGGCGACAACGGTGCCGGCAAGTCGACGTTCATCAAGATTCTCTCGGGCGTGCATCAGCAGTCAACCGGTGACTATCTGATCGATGGCACGCCTGTGCATTTCAGCTCGCCACGCGACGCGCGGCTGGCCGGAATCGCCACTGTCTTCCAGGACCTGGCGATGTCACCACTGCTGTCGGTCTGGCGGAACTTCTTCATGGGCTCAGAGGCGATGGTCGGACCGTTCCTGAAAGCAAACTTCATGCGCAACACGGCGAAGTCGGAAATGAAGAAGATGGGTATCGACGTGCGCGACATCGACCAGCCGGTCGGCACGATGTCCGGGGGTGAGCGGCAGTCCGTTGCCATCGCCCGTGCGGTCTACTTCGGTGCACGCGTGCTGATCCTCGACGAGCCGACCGCAGCGCTCGGCGTCCGCCAATCGGGCGTCGTGCTCAAGTACGTCAGGGCTGCAGCCGACCGAGGTCTCGGTGTGATCTTCATCACCCATAACCCGCACCACGCCTATCCCGTCGGTGATCGCTTCATGCTGCTCAACCGTGGGCACTCGCTCGGCGATTTTGCCAAGAGCGAGATCACCCGCGACGAACTGACCCGGTTGATGGCAGGCGGCGCCGAACTCGAAGCGTTGCAGCACGAACTCTCGCAGTCGCGCTGACCGGGTACTGCCGATGAGCCAACCGTCCGGGGCAGCCACCTCGGGACCACTCGACCTGCTGACCGTCGGACGGATCAGCGTCGACCTGTACGCCAACGAGCCGAATGCCGGCTTCGGTGACCCGCAGACGTTCGTCAAGTCCGTCGGCGGCAGCCCGACGAACGTGGCCATTGCCGCAGCACTGCTCGGCCACCGCAGCGCCGTCCTGACGAAGGTCGGCAACGATCCGTTCGGCGACTATGTGGCGTCGAAACTGCTCGGCTTCGGCGTCGACGCGAGCTTCGTCGGACGGCATCCGTCGTTGCGTACCCCGCTGGCGTTCGCTGCCATGACACCGCCGGAGGATCCGGTGCTGATGTTCTACCGCGAGCCGGAGGCGCCGGACATGACGATCGCCATGGACGACGTCCCATTCGATGCCGTTCGGTCTGCGGCGATCTTCTGGGTCAGCGCATCCTGCCTGTCAAAGGAGCCGATCGCTTCGAGTACCCGGGCGATGTTGGTGGCGCGCGAGCGGGCGACGCATACGGTGCTCGACCTCGACTACCGGGCGATGTTCTGGGCTTCGCCCGACGCTGCGCACTCAGCGATCGGTGCCGCCGTCCCCTTCGCCACCGTCGCCGTCGGCAACCGCCAGGAATGCGAGGTCGCCGTCGGTTCATCGGACCCCGCAGAAGCGGCACGCAGGCTGCTCGCCGAAGGCGTCGAATTGGCGATCATCAAAATGGGCGCCGAAGGTGTACTGGTGGCAACGAATGACGGATCGGCAGTCGTCGCCCCGACGCCGATCGATGTTGTGTGCGGCCTCGGCGCAGGGGATGCCTTCGGCGGGGCGCTCGTGCACGGTCTGCTGAGCGGATGGTCCCCGGAGCGAATGGTCCGCTACGCCAATGCCGCCGGCGCCATCGTCGCTGCCCGCCTGCTGTGTTCTGACGACATGCCGACCGCAAGTGAGATCGAGGAGTTCGAATCCACCGGCGTCGTCCCCGCACGCGCCGGCGACCGATCGGAGATTTCATGCGCCTGACAGACGAACAGTTCCGTGAGCTGATCGAGGTGCGCGTCAGCGATCCGCAGCGCATCGCCGAGGCCTATGCGGCCCGCAAACGCCGCAGCACGCTGACCCGTGACGGTGTGATGTTCATCGTCGCCACCGATCACACGGCACGGGCGATGGTCGGCCTCGGCAACGACCCCTATGCAATGGCCGACCGCCGCTCGATGCTCGATCGCCTGCTGACGGCGCTCGAGAACCCGAGGGTCGACGGCGTGCTCGCCAGCGCCGACATCATGGACGACCTCGTCGTCCTCGGAGCGCTCGAGGACCGGGTCGCCGTCGGCACGATGAATCGCGGCGGCCTCGCCGGAGCGACATGGGAACTCGACGACCGCTTCACGGCCTACGACACCGCCCATCTCGTACGCTCGAATCTCGATGCCGGCAAGATGCTGTTGCGTATCGACTACACCGATCCCGGCACCGTGCCGACGCTCGCCGCCGCCGCCCAAGCCGTGCAGGAACTCAACGATCAGCAGATCATGGCGATGGTCGAACCGATCCCGTACACGAAGAACGACGCTGGCAAAGCCGTATGGGACAATGATCCGGTTCGGCTCGTGCAGGCTGTCGGCGTCAGCGCAGCACTCGGCGGCTCGTCCGCATACACCTGGCTGAAGATCCAGGCGACGGCTGACATTCACCGTGTCGCCCAGGTCACGACGCAGCCGCTGCTGATCCTAGGAGGGGCTCCAGGCCCCGATCCCGAGGCGACGTTCGCCAGTTGGGAGCAGGCACTCGCCGAGCCGACCGTCCGCGGTCTCGTCGTCGGCAGAGCCCTGATCTATCCACCTGATGGCGACGTCGCCGCTGCCGTCGGGCGCGCCGCCGACCTCGTCACTACCGCAGCGAAAGCCCGCTCATGAAAGCTGTCCCCATCGCGTTGCTGTCCGACGCCCGGACCCGTTTCGCCCCACCCCGCCCCACCCCACCGACCGTTTGTGCAGTTCGACCATCATGCGTGTCTGTCGTGCATAAACGCTCGGGAAGCGGTACCGAGGGCGGACGCCGGGAGGTTGGAAGATGAGCGCCAGGCCGGTGGTAGGGATCGGGGTCATCGGGTTCGGGTGGATGGGTCAGGCGCACAGCCGTGGTTTCCGTCGCGTCCCGTCGTTCTTCCAGCAGCGGCCGGCTGATCCGCGACTCGTGATCTGTTCCGACACGATCGCCGAGCGGCGCACCGAAGCGGTCGAGGGCTTCGGCTTCGAGTCGGCGACCGACGACTGGTACGACGTCGTCGACCATCCGGACGTGCAGATCGTCGTCATCACGACGCCGAACATGCTGCACCTGCAGATCGTCCAGGCTGCAGCCGCCAACGGCAAGCACATCTTCTGCGAGAAGCCCGTCGGCGGCACGCCTGCGCAGACGGTTGCCGCCGAACTCGCCGCACGCC
>JAYTOR010000093.1:0-4867 GCA_043747685.1 Actinomycetota bacterium | reverse complement strand
AGACATTCGGTGTCGTGTATACAGCCTTGCTCCGAAGCGCACGGATCCCGGTACCGGCGAGCACCGTTTCGGCGTTGTCGACATGATCCGTCCGCCGCTGCCGCGCTCGCAGCTTCGATTGGCGACGCCGCTGATCGACATCAGGACAGAACACATCCCCTGCCGCATTCAGCAACCGCGTCCGATCTTCGACCGACAGGCCGCCGAGTAGTTGGCGGTCAGCAGCAACGAGTTCGAGGAGTTCCGTGGTCCGACGCAATCGCTCGTTGAGGGATTGGTCGTCTCCGTCGCTCACCTCGCCACGATAACGACGTTTGTTCCGAGATTGGCCGGACGGCACCGGCGAAGGGCGGCACGGATGCATCGATGAGCTGCTGTCGACGCAAGGATGAGGGGATGCGGATTCTGGTGACGAACGACGACGGCATCGACTCGGTGGGACTGCACGTCCTCGCACGACGAATGGCCCTTCACGGTGAGGTGGTCATCGTGGCGCCGAATGCCGAATATTCGGGAGCCAGCGCGAGCCTCGGGGCACTCCACCTGATCCAGCCGGAGGTTCGGCGCGAGACGATCAGTGGAGTAACGGAGGCTTGGTCTGTCACCGGTCCGCCGGCGTTGTGCGTGTTCTTCGCCAGGATGGGCACGTTCGGTTTGCCGTTCGATCTGATCGTCTCGGGGATCAATCCCGGGGCCAATGTCGGCAGGGCTGTCTACCATTCCGGGACGATCGGGGCGGCGCTGACCGGTCGCAACGGAGGCGTGTCTGGCATCGCCGTCAGCCAGGCGGTCACCGGCCTCGGGGTCGAAGGTCAAGCGTGGGACGAGATGATCGTCGGGCAGCACTGGGACACAGCGGCGGCGGTTGCCGGTTCGTTCGCAGAGGGACTGATCGCCGATATGCCGAGCGACCCTGTCGTCGTCAATCTCAACGTCCCGAACGTCGCCGTCGACGAACTCCACGGCTGGCGACATGCCGATGTCGGCGTCGATCCGCCACGGCGCGTATCGACGGCAACGCTCCAACCGAAGATCGGCTACGAGGGTGCCTACACCGTCGCCATGTCGTGGGGGGATGGCCTGTCGTTGCCGTCCGGGAGCGATGGCAGAACGGTCGAGGACGGCTTCGTCGCCGTGACATACCTGTCGCGGCTGCACCACGCCCCTCGTCAGGATATGGATGCCGCCGAGACGGCACTGAGCCGACTGACTTGGCATAGATCTCATTAAGAGCTGCTGATCTTCGAGATGGCGAGCGCCGTCTGCGTTACGGTGGAGATATTGGCCTTCGGTTTCCCGGCGGGTGTTGACTCGACGGGCAGCGAGAACGAGGAGGTTCACGATGCAGACCAACATCTCGGACACGACACCATCAGACAGTTCGAAGAGGCCGGTATCGACCACGGTTGCAGTGTCACGGAAGCCGGGAAAAAGGCGGTCTGATTCGATCGCCGTGGCCGCCGGACCGATCGCCGCGATCTTGATCGCCGGCTTGGCCTCCGGCATCCGCTCGCAGGTCGGTTCGACGAACGTCGCCCTCGTGCTCACGTGCGTCGTGGTCTCGGCGGCGATGGCAAGCAGAATGGCCGGCGTCGTCACCGCCCTGGCCGCCGCGCTGGCCTACAACTTCTTCCACACGACGCCGTACCACTCGCTTCGGATCAACGATGGTAAAGACGTCGTCACGGTGCTCCTGCTCGTCGCCATCGGGCTGGTGATCAGTGAGGTCAGCAGTTGGCGGCGGCGTTTGCAGACTGCGACGGAGCGCCACGTCGAAGGTCAGCACATGCTGGAAATCACCGCAGCAATGGTCGCAGCCGACAAGCCGCTCGTCGAGGTGTGGACGACGATCCAGTCGTTGCTCGTCAAAGAATTGCGCATCGCCGACTGCCGTTTCGAGCGGGGCCCATCGACTGCAGCCCATACCTTGAAGCGCTCCGGTTCGTTGAGTGCCACCGAGATGAAGATCACCGACGAGGGGTTCGAACTACCGAGCGGCGGGGTCTCCGTCCCGGTCGTCTTCGCCGGTGAGGTGCTCGGCCAACTCGTACTCATCGCCAAGCCGGGGTCCGGCTCACGTCTGGAGGAACGCCGTATCGCCGTCGCGCTTGGCGATCACCTGGCGATTTCACTGTGGCGTGCAGGCAACGACGGTCCGGCGACCATCGCCACGCCCTGACAGCGCGCTGATCCGGTAAAACCCCAGCTCAGGTTGTGTTGGCGTCCGCTCGTCGTTGGTGACGGTTGAGGCCACCAACAGGATGGGGATCCTCGCACACATGGATCGGTCGATCGCTCAGATTCGTGATCGTGATCGTCATCGTCAGCGTCGGCTTGGTGGTCGTTCCCGTCTCCAGCCGGCCGGCACAAGCGCCAGATTCCCCGGTGGACTATCGCTACTACATGGACGTCGTCAACCCGAGGACGTCCATCTGTATCGGCGAGACCGTGCACTACACAGTCATCGTCAATCGCACGCCTGCGGCCGGAGACCTCGCTCCGAAACCTGCCGTGAGGAGTCGTGCGGCCAGTGCCTCCCCTGCAGGTTGTCCGCCGTCCGCCGATCTCATCTACCAGTCGCTCGTGGACCTGCGCGAGGGCCGCACCCCCGACACCCACGGCGCACGTTTCGGCCGCTGAGGAGCACCCATGAGCAACACCATCGTCATCGACCCGGTCACCCGGATCGAAGGGCACTCGAAGATCACGATCCACCTCGACGATCACGGCGAGGTGGTCGACGCACAGTTCCACGTCACCCAGTTCCGCGGTTTCGAACGCATCGCCCAGGGCCGTCCGATCCATGAAATGCCGTCGATCATGGCGCGCATCTGCGGGATCTGTCCGGTCAGCCACCTGATCGCCTCGTCGAAGGCGTGTGACCAGATCCTCGCCGTCGAGCCGCCACCGACCGGAGCAGATCTCCGTCGGGTGATGAACCTCGCACAGATCGTGCAGTCGAACGCCCTCAGCTTCTTCCACGACGAGGGATCGGCGTGTCAGAGGCTCCGCGCGGCACGCTGTTGCATCACTACCCGGTCGACGACGACGGCATCGTCCAGTGGGCGAACCTGCTGAGCGCCACGGGGCACAACAACCTGGCGATGAACCGCAGCGTGCTGCAGGTCGCCAAGCGCTATGTCAAGAGTGCTGAGTTGACCGAACCGATGCTCAACCGGGTCGAAGCGGTCATTCGTTGCGACGACCCGTGCCTTTCCTGTTCCACGCATGCGCTCGGGCAAATGGCGTTACAGGTTCAGCTCATCGGCCCGTCCGGGGTGGTGCTCGACGAGCTCGTGCGGTGACCGGCGGGTGACCGACGGGGTGCTCCTGGTGGGCTACGGCAACGCCATGCGGAGCGACGATGGACTCGGTTGGCACGCTGTCGAACGACTCGCCGAGGACCAGCGTTTGGCGGGCTCGTTGGTCCTGCAGCGCCAGCAGTTGACCCCGGAACTGGCGCTCGACATCAGTGAGTCGGCGCTCGTCGTGCTGATCGACGCGAGCACGGCTCTCGCCCCCGGGGTCTTCTCCGTCACGATGGTCGAGCCGGCAGCCGATGTGCTCGACAGGACCTGGTCACATCACGTCAGCCCGACGACGCTCGTCGCCATCGCCCGCGAGCTGTACGGCCGGGCCTGCGAGGTGTACGTCGTCAGCTGCGGGGTTCAGTCGCTCGACATCGGGGACCGGCTGTCGCCCGTGGTCGAGCAGGCGCTGCCGCAGATGGTCGACGCCATAGCGGAACTCGTCGCACTGCGGGCCGTGCTTCCAGAGGGTTTGGATGAAGAGGGCCGAATCCTCTAGTCATCGGGTGACCGTATGACGATGCTCATGGACATGCGCAACACACCATTGGCGAGTTCGACCCCGAAACTCGCAGGTCCCCGATGAGTATTTCCGCTGCGCGTCCGGCCGGCACACGCCGAAGCGGTATCGACAGCGATGCGGTGCTCGCTGCTTTCGACCGCAACGTGGTGGCTACGAATGGGCGGGTCGTGCGCGTTCGGCCGTCACAGGCGTCGGATCGGGAAGCAATGCAGCTCTTCTACGATCGGCTGAGCGACCGCTCGATCTACCAGCGATTTTTCGGGCTGCGGCCACCAGCGCTCGACCGACAGCTGCACCCGTCCGCTGGCAACAACATCGGCGATCGAGTCGTGATGTTGGCGCTCGATGATCTCGAGGTGATCGGGGTCGGTGAGTACGCGCGTGTCAGGGGACGGGACGAAGCAGAGGCCGCCTTTGCCGTTGCCGACTCCCATCAACACGAGGGCATCGCCACGGTGCTGCTCGAAGACCTCGCGCTGATTGCCCGTGAGGCCGGCTTTCGCCGCCTGGTCGCCGAGACCCTGGCCGGGAACAATGCGATGCAGCTCGTGTTCCGAACGGTCGGTCTGACCGAGCGAACCTGGTACGAGCATGGCCAGGTTCACGTCGAGCTCGACCTGGCAGACGAGGAGCTGATCGAGGACAGCGCAGACGGTCGCGACTGGAGAGCTGCCGTCGCCTCGTTGCGCCCGCTGTTGTCGCCGACGCACATCGTGGTGATCGGTGCCGGCCGTGATCCGTCGTCGGTCGGCCGGGTCCTGTTGGCGAATCTCGTCTCGTCCTTCACCGGACGGATCAGCGTCGTGCATCCGACCGAGGAGACCGTCGGCGGGGTGCCGGCCGTTGCCCATCTCGCCGATCTCGATGCCGCTGCCGATCTCGCGGTGATCGTCGTGCCTGCCGCCAACGTGGTGAGCGTCGCCGACGAATGCGGTCGCGCAGGTGTCGGCGCCTTGGTGGTCATCACGGCAGGGTTCGCCGAAACCGGCGCCGCCGGCGCCGACCGTGAGCGCGAACTGCTCGCCACCGCACGGCG
>JAYTOR010000092.1:0-1862 GCA_043747685.1 Actinomycetota bacterium | reverse complement strand
GGCCGTCGGCGGCGTCCAGCCGGGAGGCCCGAAAACATGGCGTAGTTTGTTCTTCAGGCCGCGAGCAGCACGCACGTCCCGCCCGATGGCGGCATATTCGTGGTAGGCGATGCGTAACGGGTTGTATGTCGAGATGTTCTTCGTCAAGCCGTACTTGATGCGCCTGACCTCTGGCTCGAAGGTCCCGAAAAGCTTGTCCCAGATGATCAGGATACCGCCGTAGTTCTTGTCGAGATACTGCGGATTGGCTCCATGGTGGACGCGGTGGAGCGACGGGGTGTTGAGCACCGCCTCCAACGGCTTCGGCAGCCGGTCGATCGTCTCGGTGTGGATCCAATATTGGTACAGCAGGTTGAGTTGCCCGGCACGAAACGTCGTCTTTGCCTTGTATCCGAGCAACGGCATCGGCAGGAACACCCAGGCGAGCGACAGGCCGGACCACGGCTGACGCAACGCCGTCGACAGGTTGTAGCGCTCGCTGGAATGATGGCTGACGTGGTTCCCCCAGAAGAACCTGACCTCGTGCTGGATGCGGTGATCCCAGTAGTAGAGGAAGTCCCAAACGACCATCGCCCCGACGATCGCCCCTTTGCGACGGCCGAAGTCGGCGATCCGCCTGGAGAAGACCATCGAATCGAGTCGCTGCAGGACACCGACAGTGGCCAGCCCGAAGGCGACGTTGCCGACGAGCATCGACAGGCTCGCCGTGGTGTCCTTGCGTTCGTACCCGAGCGGCACCAGCGCATCAGCAGGCAGTTGCATCCCGGCGAGGGCCTTGGCGTCGGCGAACTTCATGTCGCCGAGCATCCGCTTGTGCTTCGTCCTGCGCAGCACCGCCGCTTCCGCCAGCATCGTGCCGATGAACAGCGGCACGGAGGCCAGATCGATCGGATCCAACTTGATTGGCGCTCGCTTCACGACCGTTCGACCCCCCATCATCAGTGACGTGCTGCGATTCTACGACGTCGAACCCGCCGCTGGCGGTCGCAGAAAGGCGACCAGTGCGGCCGATGCCTCCTGGAGGTGCTGGCGAAGCAGATCGACCGCCCGCTGCGTCTTCGCCGCCTGACACAGCTTGAGCAGCTTGCGATGCTGTTTGTCAGAGGCCGATGAGCCGCTGAGTTCCTGCGTGTACAGCACCACGTACGGGGCGACCGCCGCATGCAGCCGCCCTACGAGGGTCACGGCCCGATCCCAGTGAGCGCCAGCGTAGAGCGCTCGGTGGAAGTGCCAATTGGCCTCACCGATCGAACTCCCCCTGCTCGTGAGCGCCAAGTCGGCGGTCGCCAGGTCGACGATCGACAAGTTGGCGATCGACCGTTCCAACAGCATCGGCTCGAGCGCCAGGCGCAGTGCATAGATCTCTTCTGCGTCTGCGGCGGTCAACGAGCGCACAGCCGAACCGCGATTGGTTTTGAAGGTCACCAGACCCTCGGCGGTCAACCGCTGCAGGGCCTCACGCACCGGCACCTTACTGATACCCAGTTCGGCGGCCAGATCGTCCTGCCTGATCCACTGCCCCGGGCGTAGGTCACCGTCCAACAAGGCTGCAAGAACGTGCTGATGTGCCAACTCGACGGCGTTCATAATATAATCGTATCTGATTCTGCTATTTGCCGCATCCTAGCGACGGCAATCATCGAAGGAGCACCACCCCACATGAGCCTCGACGACTTCGATCGATATCCGCTGACGTTCGGTCCGTCACCTATCCATCCGCTGAAACGACTCAGCGCTCACCTTGGCGCCAAGGTCGAGATCTGGGCGAAGCGCGAGGACTGCAATTCTGGCATCGCCTTCGGCGGCAACAAGACGAGGAAGCTCGAATACCTGATTCCAGAAGCGCTGGCGCAGGGATGCGA
>JAYTOR010000091.1:0-6266 GCA_043747685.1 Actinomycetota bacterium | reverse complement strand
ACGCCGCGCGCCTTCAGGCTGAACACCAGGTCGAAGAAGTACTTCTTCTCTTCCGGCGTCAGGCTGGCGGTGGGCTCGTCGAAGATGATGATGCGGGCCTGGTGCAGCACCGCGCGGGCAATCTCCACCATCTGCTTCTTGGCCGCGCCGAGCATGCCAACGGTCGCGGTCGGATCGACGTCGAAGTTCAGCGACTGCAGGAACTGCTGCGCCGAGATGTAGACGCCGCGCAGGCGGTTGTAGAAAGCCTCTTGCCCCAGATAGAGGTTCTGTGCGACCGTCATCGTCGGCACCAGGCTGGTCTCCTGGAACACCATCGCGATGCCGCGATGCCGCGCTTCGAGCGGTGTGCGCAACTCGACGGGATGGCCCTCGACCAGCATCTGTCCGCTCGACAGTGGCACCACGCCCGCCATGACTTTGGTCAGCGTCGACTTACCGGCACCGTTCTCGCCGACGATCGCATGAATCGTTCCCTTGCGCACCTTGAGAGAGACGTCGTGGTTGGCGATGACGCCAGGAAACCGCTTCTCGATCCCCTCGAGTTCGACTGCGTACGGCTGCTCAGTGTTCGGCTCAGCAGTGGTCATTCAGATTCCTTCTCAGGTGGTCGGAGCCGATCGGCGAGGATGCTCGGTGAGGGGGAAATAGTCGAGAGCCCAGGGCCTGCGCCCTGGGCTCTCGGATAGTACATCTCCAACGTGTCAGGTGAGACACGCGGAATCGACGGTCTTGTTACGTCGCCACGTCGTCGGTTACGTGATCGGTAGTCGTCTCGTTACTTGGCGGGAACGACGATCTTGCCGCTGACGATGTCAGCCTTGTAGCCGTCGAGCTTGGTCTTGATGTCATCGACATAGCCACCGGAGGTTGCGTACCCGACGCCATCGTTCGCCAGGCTGAAGGTACACACAGCACCCTTCGTCGCGCCTTGCCCGACGGCCCTGATCGTGTCGTAGGTGGCGACATCGACATGCTTCACCATCGAGGTGAGGATGTGCTTCTGCTGGGCCGGCGTCGCCGTCAGGTACTGGTCGGAGTCGACACCGATCGCCCACTTGCCATCGCCTGCGGCGACAGCGGCGTCGATCGTGCCGTTTCCGGAACCACCTGCTGCGCTGTAGATCACGTCGGCGCCGGAGGTGTACCAGCCCGTTGCGATTTCCTTGGCTTTATCAGGTGAGGTCCAGGCGGCGTTGTCGCCGGCGGCGCCGAGGTACTTGCTCTCGATGGTGATCTTCGGGTTGACGGCCTTGGCACCGGCGTCGTAGCCGGCCTCGAAGTTGTGGATCAGGTCGATGTCCTGGCCGCCGATGAAGCCGATGTGGCCTGACTTCGACTTCAGCGCTGCTGCCGCACCGACGAGGAACGAGCCCTCGTTGGCGGCGAAGACGAGGCTGAAGACGTTGGCGTTGGCGCCCGGCGGGACATCGTCGACGATGCCGTACATCGTCTTCGGGTTGGCAGCTGCGATCTTCACCAGGTCGGTCTCGAAGAGGAAGCCGACGGCGATGATCGGGTTGTCACCGTTGCCGGACAGCGTCGTCAGGTTCGGATTGCGGTCGTCGCCGGTCTTCGCGTCGAGCTCGTCGATAGTGACGCCGAGGCCGGTCTTGGCAGCGTCTGCACCGCGGGCTGCGGAGTCATTGAAGGTTCCGTCGCCGCGTCCGCCGGTGTCATAGGCGATGCCTGCCTTGGAGCCCTTGGTGACGGTTCCGGTCGGGTTGCCGAAGCAGTCCGGCAGCTTGCCGCCGAAGGTGGTTCCACCGCTGCTGGTGCCGCCAGCGGTCGAGCCGGCAGTGGTGGCGCCCGCAGCGGATCCGGCAGTGGTGGATCCCGCAGTGGTGGATCCCGCAGTAGCGGCGGTCGTGGCAGTGCCGCCTTTGGTCGTGGCGGTTGTTGATGTGGTCTTTGCACTGCTACCGCATGCTGCGGCTGCAAGGCCAAGGACCACGGCGAGCGATGCGACGCGAAGTCGCTTGCTGTAACGCATGATTTTCTCCCCCTTGGGGTGGGTATGTAGGAAGGTCGAAACGTTAGCGCACCTTTGACAGCATCGGTGTTACGCGCATGTGAACCCCCGATCCGCCCGACGAGGTCGCCTACCATCGTCGGCACTGTGTTGTTCGTAGCGCGCGAGTTCGCCGTTTTCTTCCTGATCGTGCTGCCGATCGCCTGGTTGCTTCGCCAGCGGCCAGTTGCCTGGAAGGTGTTCATGCTCGCTGCCAGCCTGTTCTTCTACGGCTGGTGGCGCCACGGTGCGAACAACGCCGACTGGTCCTTTCTCGGTACGAGCTGGGTGCCGCGCTACGCGTGCTACCTGTTGATCTTTGCGCTCGTCAACTATCTACTCGGCAACCTCGCAGATACTGCCGCCGCCAAATTCGCGGTCGTCGCCGCCTGCGTGTTCGACCTCGGGGCGCTCTTCTATTTCAAGTACTTCGTCTGGACTGCGAGCACGCTCAACAGCATGTTCGGGACGAACCTGCAGCTCGACACGATCATCCTGCCGATCGGGGTGTCGTTCATCGCTTTCCAAGGACTCGGCTACGTCATCGACGTCAGCAGGGGAACGACTGCACCGGTCGACATGCTCGACTTCTTCACCTACCTCTTCTTCTTCCCGCATGTCGTCGCCGGACCACTGGTGCGGGTCACCGAATTCGTGCCGCAACTCCATCGCCGCGCAGACCCTCGTCACGTCGAAGCGACGCGCGCGTTCACGTTGATCGCCTCCGGTTTCGTCAAGAAGGTCATCATCTCCTGGCTGATTGCCGACTGGATCGTCAAGCCGGTCTTCGCCAACCCGAAGGGCTACGGCGCGCTCGACAACATCGTGGCGATGTACGGGTTCGCGATACAGATTTACTGCGATTTCTCCGGCTACACCGATATCGCCATCGGCCTGGCGTTGCTGCTCGGCATCCAATTCCCGCAGAACTTCAACCGCCCATACCGGGCGTTGAGCATTCAGGATTTCTGGCGGCGCTGGCACATGACCCTGTCGCGGTGGCTGCGCGACTATCTCTACATCGGGCTCGGCGGCAACCGGCGTGGTGAGACGCGCATGTACGTCAACCTCTTCCTGACGATGCTCATCGGCGGACTGTGGCATGGTGCCGATTGGACGTTCGTGATATGGGGAGCGATCCACGGCGGTGCGCTGGTCATCGAACGATTCCTCACTGGCGCCAGGCCGGTGCCCGCCGGCCCAGGGGCGGTCGTTCGCTGGTTCATCACCTTCAACGTCGTCTGTTTCGGCTGGGTGTTCTTCAACGCCGGGCTCACCGGCGGCGGATTCTCCGTCGCCAAAGACGTGCTGACGCAGATGGTCACCGGCTGGGGAACGCCGTCGAGACTCGTCAACGGCGGCGTCCTGCTGCTCATCGCTGTCGTGCTCGCCTCGCAGTTCGTTCCGGAGGGCCTCGGCCGCCGTCTCGTCCGTGATCTCTCGGCGGCGAATCCGCTGACTCAGACCGCCCTGATCGGCGTCGGTCTCGGGGCTACGATGATCGCCTGCTACCACTGGGGTAGCACCGCCGACTTCATCTACTTCAGCTTCTGATGCAGGACTACGTGACCCCAACTCCAGCACGACGACGTCGGCGGACCGGTATCCCGGCACTGTTCACGGTCGTGGCCTCCTTCATCGCCGTAGCGATGGTCGGCGCGGCGTCGACGACCGGATTCCTCTCGCACAAGGGTGGTGGCGTGGGGAATGCCCTCGACGCCCTCGTGCCGGCGTCGACGGTTCAGCGGTCGCCGGCGACGACCCCGGACGAGGTGCCGGCCGATTCGACGGCGGGCGCCGTCGATACGGAACAGGCGACGACGACGGTCGTGCCGACGACGGCCGCTCCGCTCGCCGACACGAACACCGTTCCGACCAAGGACGATCCAGCGCGGCTGTACATCGCAGGCGACTCGGATGCCGGCAATCTCGGACCCCCGCTCGAACGCGAGGTGCAGGACACCGGCGTGGTCATCTCGAAGCTGTTCTACAAGGTCTCGACCGGCCTCAGCCGCCCGGACTTCTACGACTGGCCGGCAAAACTGAAGACAGATGTCGAGTCATACCACCCCGATCTCGTGGTGGTCACCTTCGGCGGCAACGACGCTCAGGACCTGATCATCAACGGTGTCGACTATCCGGTGACCGCCCCGCAGTGGGCGGCAGAGTACGGCCGGCGGGTCGGCGTGGTGATGGACTATCTGTCAGCAGACGGCCGCACACTGTTCTGGGTCGGCATTCCCGATGCCTCGTCGGCAACGTTCAATGCGCGCCTGCAGATCCTGCGTGACGTGACGATGGCCGAAGCCGCCAAGCGTCCCGACGTCGTCTACATCGACGCATGGACACGCTTCACCGGCATCGATGGCAGTTACGCCGACTACATCGTCGATCCCGTCACCCATCAGGGCGTCAACGTTCGCGCCTCCGATGGCTTCCATCTCAACGTCGCCGGCGCAAAAATTCTGTCTTACGACGTCGCCGCCGCCATCAAGAAAGAGCTGATCGCCCGCGGCGCCCCGCTGTGACACTGCCAAGCCGGCGGTCGTCGGCGCGTTTGTGGAGTTGAGCCATCATGCGTGGCTGTTGTGCTCACACGCTGGGGAGGGGACCGGGGTCAGTCGTCGGCGGGGAGGAACTTGACGTCGAGGTCGCCGAGCTTGACGAGCATCGAGGCGATCCAGCCGCCCATCGCTCCGAAGTGCTCGTCCAACGATTTGCTGGAGCCGTCGGCAAGCGTTTCCTCTGCCAATTCGTACAGGCCCTCGTAGTCGACCTCGACGGCGTATTCCGGTTCCTCGGCGGCGTCGTCGAGATAGCCGATCTCGACGGTCGCCCCAGCACGCTCCAGGCGTTCCGAACCGATCGGCGGGCTCGACGCCGGCAGCACGCCGAGCACTGCCTGCGGTGTCGGCTGGGCGAGCAGGCGCTGGACACGGAAGACGATTTCGATCTGGATCGTCGGTGCGTCCTCGAAGATCTCCTCGACGTACCAACGTCGGTAGGCGGTTTGGCTCCATGTCGGCCAGACGAAGCTGATGTGCGCAACGATGCGTGGCGGGCTGCCTTCGCCCGGCAGGCCGTAACTCGTCTCCCAACTCAGATCGCCGAGCAGCACATCGGACTGGAAGTGTTCTTCGAACGCCTGGCGTTCGAGGAACGCGCCCTCGAAGGCGTCGCGTAGCGCACTGATGGCGTCGGTGAAGACATGATCGAGCATGGCCTGTCGACGCTACTGCGGCGCGGGACCCCTGAGGTAGCGCATCGGCCCCTCTCTCGGGCTCAGCAAACGGTGAAACTCAGCGCCGTTGTCGGGATCGCCGGACTCGTAGTTGCTGTCGCCGGCCCAGAGCAGCACGCTCGGCCCGGTCGTGGATGCCCTGGTCACGAAGCGTTCGACAACATGACTGCGGTTGTCGACGATCGACTGCCACGTCGGATGAGCGCTGAGCTGCGTCAGTGTGACGAAGGTCGGCGGGGCGATCGGGCGAAGGCTGTCTGCAGCGGCAGCTGCCGAGGTCCATTGGTACCCGACGATCTCGTGACCGTCGACGACAGGTTCGTCACCGCGCCACAGCGAGACGAAGAACCACGTCAGAAAGCGCTTGGGGACGATGACCGGCGGTGACCAGTGCGACCAGGCGACCATCGTTGCGGGGTCCAACTGGAGATTGACTTCCTCGGAGGCTTCGCGGGTGGCGGCCGTCCTCGCCCGTTCGATCTCGTCGTCTCCGGCGTCGTCGTCATCGACTCGCCCGCCGGGAAACACCCACATGTTGGCGAACTGCCCATGGTCGCTGCGTTGCAGCATCAGCACTTCGAGCCCGGCGTCGCCATCTCGCACGACGACGGCGGTCGCTGCAGCGAATTCCTGACGCACAACGGGATCTGCCATACCGGTCACCGTAACCGTCGGTGGGCGATCAATCGCCAACGGAGTCGGTCCAGCATGCGTTCGCAGCGATGGGGTTGCCGGCGATCGCTATCTCGGTCATGATCTGGCGATGACAGCGGTGCAAGCGGAGATGTTCAGTGTGCGGGCCCACAACCTCGCAGAACATGCTCGGAACGCGATACACACCGATGCCGGCGCCCGAGCTGCCGGGTTCCCCGGCGCGCTCGTTGCCGGAGTGACGACGTACGCCTATCTGACGCATCCCCCTGCAGCGCTGTGGGGACTGGATTGGGTGCGATCCGGTGGCGGCGAGGTGCGCTTCATGCGGCCGGTGTTCGAACACGACCTGCTCGACTGCGT
>JAYTOR010000090.1:0-6012 GCA_043747685.1 Actinomycetota bacterium | reverse complement strand
CACCAGAGCCGCGATGGATGCGTTCTTGGCGGCAGGCGGCCAGACCGCCGCCGGCGAGATGCGCCTCGGGGCCCTCGCCGCCGAGATCAACCGGCCCGGCTGAGGCGCACCCGAGTGCGGGTCGCCCCACCCGAGCGCGGTCGCCGCGTCGGACCGCACGCCATTGCGGAACACGTCGTGCTCTGGCTCGAAAATCGTGCGACCCATATCGCACTACCGTGCTTGTCGACCGCAGAGGTGAAACAATGGCAGCGGGGATCGAGGGGAAAGCAGCCACATGAGCAAGCCGGCAATTCATACCGTTCCACACGGCGACGCGTGGGCCAACAAGCACGAGAACGCCGCCAAGGTGATCAAGGTCTTCGCGACCCGGGAAAAGGCACTCGAGGTCGGCGCCATCGAGGCGCACCGCGAAAAGGTCGAGCACGTCATCCACAAGGAGAACGGCAAGGTGGAACGCCGCGTTCCGTACGTTGCCGAAACCGCACCCTCCTCGACGTGAGCCGAGCAGCTACGAATACGCGTCGATACCGAGTTTGATCGCCACGCCGATTCCAGCGGCGGCGATCCCGTAACGCAGCAACGTCGGAGGTAATCGGCGCACGACAACGGGACCGGTACGTCCGCCGATGAAGAGCCCGATCCCGAGTGGCAGCACGACGGACCAGCGCACCGGCCCGAAAATGGCAAAGCCGGCAGCAGCAGTGCCGTTGGCGATGCCGAGGACGACGTTCTTGACGGCATTGCACTTGGCAATCGGCTCGCCGGTGGCGAAGAGCAGCAACGCCAAGAGCATCACGCCGGCACCCGCACCGAAATATCCTCCGTATACCCCGACCACGCCGACCGCTGCGACCATCGTCGGTCCGGCGTGATGCGGTGCACCGGCCGAACCCGACCCGGGATGCTGCGACCCGGGATGCTGCGACCCGGTGCGCTTTCGGCGTACGAGGATGGCGATCGAGGCCAGGCCGATCAGCCACGGAACGACTCGCTCGAACGAATCGGCCGGCGTCGCCAGCAGCAGTGCGGCGCCGGCCGCTCCGCCGACCGTCGCAGCGATCGCCAACTGCCGAATCCGACGACCCTGCCCGACCAACTCGGGTCGGGAGCCGGTCACTGATCCGGTACTGCTGCATATCAGCGCAACCGTGTTGGTGACATTGGCGGTGACGGGCGGTAAGCCGATCGCCAACAGCGCCGGATAGCTGACCAACGACGCCAATCCTGCGGTGCTCCCGAGCAACCCGCCACCGAACCCGGCAGCGATCAGGGCGACCGCTTCGGCAGGTGACATTCACTCCAGTGTGGCAGCGACGGCACACTTGAGCTCTCACTCGTTGCTGTAGGGAAACGATTCGGAAACGCAGTGGTCCTATGTTTGAGTGCAGATGAGCATCTCCGACGCAACCACTTTGCCGTTCCTCGACACCGCGAACGAGCGTTTTCTCACCGATCCGCATGCGACATTCGACCGCTTGCGCCACCACGCTGTCGTCGCCGACGGGAACGGCGTCTCACTGCTCGACTACGCGACCTGCGACGCAGCGTTTCACGACACCGCGCTGGTGCCGGGAATCGACTGGCTACTGCAAGATCTGGGACACGGACCGCTCTGGGGAACGTTCGATCACACTCTGACCGACGCAGAGGGAGACGACCACCAACGCCTTCGTCGGGCGGTCAGCCCGTGGTTCACCGCCAGACGGATAGACGGTCTTCGCGAACGGACGCGGCAACTCGTCGACGGCCTCCTCGACCTTCACGTCGACGCCGATTCGCTGGAGGTGATGGAAGATCTCGCCGACCAGGTTCCGAGTGCATTGTTCTGCTGGATGGTCGGGGCTGATCCGGCCGATGCGGCATTGCTGGCGCGCTGGTCGAAATCGCTGCTGCTGGTCTTCACCGCTCAGGCATCGATGGTCGGGCCGGTCAAGGCGGCGAAGGCCGAACTGCTGGAGTACACGGAGAAATTGCTGGAACTGAAGCGCCGCCAACCGGCGGACGATCTCGCTTCAGCGCTCGTCAAGGCAACCGATTCCGGGGTGATCGACACACTGGATGCTGCCTGCCTGCTCGAAGAGCTACTGAGCGCGTCCGTCGACAACACCGCAAACACCATCGGCACGGCCCTGCACACGCTGGCGACGCACCCCGAACAGTGGACGCTGGTCCACCGTCAGCTGCATGACCGCCTGGATGGTGGCCTCTCCGGTGACCGGACGCTGCTGGCAAACACCATCGAGGAGTGCGGACGCTTCCAGCCGGCGATCCGCCACACGATCAAATATGCCACTGCCGCCACCGACCTGCTCGGCCACCCCATCACCCGCGGAACCTATGTCACCATTCGCATCGCCGCAGCACACCGGGATCCGACGGTCTATCTCGACCCGCATCGATTCGAGGCGGCCCGCAAGCTGACCAAGCCGCAACTCGCCTTCGGAGCGGGCCGTCACTATTGCCTCGGAGCGGCACTGGGTAAAATGGAGCTCCAAGAGGCCGTTGGTGGGGTCGTCAGCCGCTGGTCTGGAGCTGTGGTCGGCGACGGTGCGATCATGAACATCACGGCGTCAGGACATGTCGCCCGCCTACCGCTGGAGTTGACCCGATGACCGCTTCCCCCTCTCCGTCCTCCTCGTCCCCTTCGCCCTCCTCTTCCCCCACCTCCGCTGACGACGCATCGCGGTGGGAGAGACCGATTCCGCACTACTCGCTGGACCCGTTCACCGACAGCAGGACAATTCACGGATTGCTCACCGACGAGGTTCGGTCTGCACTGCACAAGCACGTCAGGGCCGGTCGGATTGAACAGTCGATCCGCGCCGCGATCGAACTGGCGCGAACGGACGCTGACCACGAATCGATGTTGTGGAACCGTCTGCGAGTGATGGCTGCGGAGGACATCGGCCTTGCAGACCCGAACGCACCGGCGATCGTCTATGCGCTCTGGCAGAGCGCTGAAGCAGCGCCTCCAGCGGCCTACGACCGTCTCGTCTTTGCCGCCCAGGCTGCCGGCTACCTCGCTAGTTCGCCGAAGGATCCGACACCGGTCGAGATCATGCAGGTCGTCCTGCACGAGGAACTCACGCCGGACATTCCCGACGCAGCCATCGATATCCACACCAAGCGCGGTCAACTGCTCGGCCGAACGATGTCCGACTGGTACGCCACCGGCACCTTCGTCGAACCTGAAGTGGCCGGCCGCGACCAGGTCTGGCGCGAGCGACTCGCCGACATCTATCTCCGCCTCGATCCCCCGGCGAGCAGCTGACGGCTGTTGATGCGCATCGCCGACGTTCGCGAGGACGAAATGTTGCCGGCACAGAGTTCGCCATCGTGAGCGAACCCGTGCCAGAACCCGGAGCGATCGGCGCCAGCGATCGCAACCGTTGGATCGCTGCTGACAACGCAGTGGAGTTGACTCGGAAGAACCGACCCAGCCCCACGCTCTCCGTCCACGCTTTTCCAACGGCGATCAACATCGATCTGTCGCGAACGGCGATGGTGATCGTCGATATGCAGAACGACTTCTGCCACACGACGGTTGGCTTGCGTCGATCGGCGTTGACGTGAGCGCCGCACAGGCACCGATCCCGGCCCTCGCCATGGCGCTACCGCACCTGCGTGAATCCGGCGTCGCCGTCGTCTGGCTGAACTGGGGAACCCGTCAGGACCGCGCCAACCTCCCTCCCAATGTGATTCATGTCTTCGATCCTCACGGGACCGGCGTCGGGATCGGCTCGACTGAACCAACCGGTTCACTAGTCTTGCAGTTTGGCTCGTGGGGTGCCGCTGTCGTCGAGGAATTGCGCGCGTCCCCTGCGGATCGATGGGTGCGCAAGCATCGGATGAGCGGATTCTGGGATACAGATCTCGACTCCGTCCTACGCAACCTCGATGTGACCACACTGCTGTTCGCCGGGGTCAACGCCGATCAGTGCGTGCTGGCGACGCTCATCGATGCGGCGTGCATCGATGCGGCGTGCATCGGCTACGACGTCATCATGCTGGAGGACGCCTCGGCGACGACATCGCCGGCATTCTGCTGGGACGCCACCGTCTACAACGTGCGTCAATGCATCGGTTTCACCGCGCTGCTCTCCGACATCGTCGCGGCGATGGTGCCGGCATGAGCGCACGCGCGGATAGACCGCCGTCCGTCGCCGTGCCTGTCGACACGGTCGGTGCATTCATCGGCGACCCTGCACTGCTCGCGTCCGGCAGGCCCGGCGGTCCATTGGCTGGTCTGACACTCGCCGTCAAGGATCTCTTCGACATTGACGGTGTCGTGACCGGTGCGGGGAATCCGACGTATGCGGCGACGCACCACCCGGCAGAGTCGACAGCCAGAGCGGTGACCCAACTCGTGGCCGGGGGTGCCAGTGTCGTCGGCAAGACGATCACCGACGAACTCGCATACTCGCTGTCCGGCACGAACATCCACTACGGGACACCGCGCAATGTCGCCGCACCTGGCCGGATCCCTGGTGGATCGTCAGCTGGGTCGGCAGCGGCCGTCGCCGCCGGGTTGGTCGACTTTGCGCTCGGCACCGACACCGGCGGTTCCATCCGAGTCCCTGCGAGCTACTGCGGCATCGTCGGATGGCGGCCCACCCATGGCGCCATTTCGCTTGATGGTGTCGTCCCGTTGGCACCGTCGTTCGATACGGCAGGGCTGCTGGCTCGTGACCCCGCCGTAGTGCTCGCCGGTGCACGAGTGCTACTCGACAACGGTGCGCCCCTCGGCAGCAGTGCATCGCCGGGCAACGGTGCGCCCACCGATTCGACGTGGGTAACCAATGGGCCGGGTGGACCGATTGCGACGACCTCGTCCTACGTCGAGCGCGTGCGATTCGCAGTCGTCGCCGAGACGCTGATGGACTCCTCGCCCGCCGTTGCCGACGCAGTCAGTCGCATCGCCATCGAATGGGGATCGCCCTCCGTTCCGCTCGTCCTGGGCGTCGATCTCGACGACACGCTGATGGCCTTCAGAATACGTCAGGGGTGGGAGGCATGGCAGGCACATGGCGAATGGATTCGCTCCACCGCCGGCATCGGAGGACCGAAGTTCGGCCCTGGAATCGCCAGTCGCTTCGAAGCTGCGTCGCACGTCACGCTCGCCGACGTTGCCGTCGCCGACCGCATCCGGACAACCGTTCGCAGCATCCTCGACGAAGCGACGGCCGGCGACACGATCCTCGTGATGCCAGCGGCGGCCGGCGCCGCGCCGGGAGCGCCTGCCGATCGCCAGGCCCATGAGATGCAACGGATGCGGACACTGCGCTTGACCTCGATTGCCGGACTCGCCGGTCTACCGGTGGTCGTCCTGCCAATCGCCGAGGTCGAAGGTCTGCCGCTCGGCATTGCCTTCGTGGGAGCACGAGGCAGCGATCTGCAGTTGATCGCCGCCGTCAACAACCTGTCCACATTCCTCGCAGGGCGCGTCACCGAATGACGGACGAGCTCACCGCCGACGAGCCGACGTTCGGCCCATCAGCTGACCCTGCTGACCCTGCTGACCCTGCTGACCCTACGGCTCTGGCCGTCTGGCCTGTTCCGGTCGTTGCGCCGTCATTGTTCGATGCGACGACCGTCGACTGTCATCGCATCAGCGCCGGTGACACGGTTCGGCTCGCGGTCGTGAGACCTCCGACGACTGCCGACGACTTCAGCGTGTCGTTCGAGGTGTGGGATCCAGGCGTCGCTCAACCACCGAACACCCACCCAACGTCCACCGAGACATTCTGGTTTCTACAGGGCGAGGGCGTTGCGGTCAGCGACGGGATCGAGCTGACGATCCGCGCCGGACAGTTGCTGGTGCTCCCGCCCGGTTCCGTGCACCACATCCGCAACACCGGATCAGGACGGCTGTAAGCGATCACGACGATGCTCCCGGACCACGGGTTTGCCGAATTCCTCGCCGCCGGTCAGCGTGCTGGCTTCGCTGACGAGGACCTCGCTCTCTTGCGTGCGGCAATCCCGAAGGAGAGCGGATGACCGAGCAGCAAC
>JAYTOR010000089.1:0-73015 GCA_043747685.1 Actinomycetota bacterium | reverse complement strand
AGTCCACAATCTTGCCGAATTCTGCCTGGGAGGCACGCCATGGGGATCACACCCGTCATTCCCACACCTCGCGATCTCGACGCCGAGCAGCAGCGCGACATCGAACGGTTCGAGCAGGCTGCGGAGGCATACCTCGCCGGTGAGATCGAAGAGGACGTCTTCCGTGTGATGCGACTCAACAACGGCATCTACGGCCAGCGCCAGGGCGGCACCAACCAGATGGTGCGCATCAAGCTGCCGGCAGGCACGATCACCCCGGAACAACTCGACATGATGGCCCTCATCTCCGAAAAGTACTCACGTGGATGGGGCCATCTCACCACCCGCCAGAACGTCCAGGTGCACTACGTCGAACTTCGCCAGGTCGCCGAAGTCATGCGCCACCTCGCTTCTGTCGGGCTGACGAGCCGCGAAGCATGCGGCGACACGGTCCGCAACGTGATGGCCTGCCATCTCGCAGGCGCATGCCCTCACGAGCATCTCGACGTGACCGCATGGGCCGAGGCTGCGTTCCGTCACTTCGTCCGCAACCCGCTCGGTCAGCGCCTACCGCGCAAGTTCAAGATCAACTTCTCCGGTTGTTCGACCGACTGTGGCCAGGCGATGTTCAACGACGTCGGCGTGATCGCCGCTACACGGGTGCTCGAAGATGGAAGCTCCGAAGCCGGTTTCCGGGTCTACATTGCAGGTGGGCTCGGTGCGAACCCGCATCCGGCGCTGGCGCTCGAGCCGTTCACCCGTCGCGAGGACCTGCTTCCGACGATCGAGGCCACGCTGCGGGTGTTCGATCAGACCGGCAACCGTGACAACAAGCTGCGCGCCCGGATGAAGTGGGTCATCGACACGCTCGGCTGGGAAGAAGTCCAGCGGCGCGTGCTCAAGGTCCGGCGCACGCTTCCGGCATCTTCCTCGTGGCCCGGCGGTATCCCTGCGGAGGTCACCAAGGCCGGCGACGCGCCGGCCGGGAGCGTTCAGACGGGCGAGGTGACGCCGGTCGGTCAGGGCGTCCAGGTGTCGCTGACACCGAGTGACCCGTATCTCCGCTGGGTCGCAACGAGCGTCGTCCGTGGCGCCGCCAACGGCAGTGTGTCTGCCGTCGCCTACGCCGCCCTCGGAGACATCACCGCTTCACAGTTCCGTTCGCTGGCCGCTATCCAGCGCGAACTCGGTGCCGGCGTGCGCATCTCCAATCGCCAGAACGTCGTCTACCGCGGCCTCACCGAGGCGCAGTTGCCGATCCTCTTCCAGCGCCTCGAGACGATCTCGATGGCCAGGCCCGGCGCCGAACTGGCACGTGATGTCGTGTCCTGCCCTGGTGCCGATACGTGCAACATCGCCGTCACCCAGTCCCGCGGCCTAGCCAAGGCGATCGGCGACAAGCTCGAAGAGGAGGGCCTCGGCGACATCGGCGGTATTCGTATCAACATCTCCGGGTGCACCAACAGTTGCGGGCAGCACCACATCTCCGACATCGGTTTCTTCGGCGCGGAGCGGCGCGCACACGGTCAGTCGGCACCCGGCTATCAAATGTTGCTCGGCGGCTATGTCGGCCACGAGCAGATCCACTTCGGCGAGAAGGCACTGCGCCTCCCGGCAAAGGCTGCACCTGAGGCAGCAGCACGGGTCGTTCGACGCTTTGCCGAAGAACGCACGGCTGGCGAAGCGTTCCGGACGTGGATGGACCGTGTCGGTGGTGCCAAGGCGGTTGCGCTGCAGTTGCAGGAACTCGACGTCTTCCCGACCCCGGAAACAGCGCCAGACTTCTATACGGACTACGACGAGACCGGGCCGTTCTCCGCCGAGGTCGGCGACTCGGAGTGCGCTGTCTGAACGAGCACCTGTCGCCTTCCATCGCCGACAGCGCCCGTTTCGAGCAGGCTGTCTCGGCGATCGACGCCGCCAACAGCGCCGACCCGCACACCGTGACAGTGAACGGTTCGACGATGCCACTTGCGCTCGCCCACGGAACGCGTGCCATGTCGTGGGCGCTACATCTCGCGCCGCAGGCCGACGAGACGATACTGCTGGCGGTCCGGGCACATCACCTGCGACGATGGGAAGTTCCACGCCAGACCTACCCTGCCGGCAAGCCGGGCTATCTCCGCTGGCGCAGGGATCAGAAGGCCCGACACGCCGTCGATGTCGCCGTGATCATGACGGATGCCGGCTACGAGCAGCCGATCATCGAGCGTGTGCAGTCGCTGATCAGGCGTGAGCACGTGTCGACGGACATCGATGTGCAACTCATCGAAGATGTTGCCTGCCTCGTCTTCCTCGAAACACAGTTCGCTGATTTCGCCGCCGCCAACGACCACCTCAAGGTGCTCGACATCGTTCGTAAGACCGCCCGAAAGATGAGCCCGGTCGGCCTGGCTGCCGTTGCCGATATCGGCCTCGGAGAGCACGAGTTGGCGATCATCGGCGAGGCACTGAGCTCCTGAACCGTCACGTCCGACTCACCCCACACCGCTCGCACCCCGAGCGTCGGTGCAGTTGAGACAGCATGCGTGACTGTTCTGCACAAACGCTCCAGGCCTGACGCCCGGAGCGTCGGAGCGGTCAGATGCCGAGGCCCCGGCGCCGACGGATCGTGCGTTCTGCCACACCGAAGACCAGCGAATCGACGGCGATACCGATGATCAACACGATGATCATCCAGGACAGCAGGCCAGGCGTGTCGTTGAGATCGCGCTCGTTGTTCAGACGGGCACCTATCGAGATCGCGGCGACACCGCCGATCAGTTCGCCGGCCATCAGGCTGCGCCAGGCGAACGCCCATGCCTGCTTGAGGCCGGCGAGGAATGACGGCAGTGCCGCCGGAAGGATCACGTGACGGTAGGCCGGCAACCCGCGTGCGCCGAGCACTCGACCTGCCCTGGTCAACAACGGTGGGATGTGGTCGATGCCGTTGATCACACCGTTGGCGATCGACGGAGCCGCACCGATCACGACGACGAAGATGATCGCCCCCTCGGACAGCTTGAACAGCACGACGGCAAGCGGATACCACACGACGGACGGCATCGTCTGCAGTCCCGTGATCAGCGATCCGACTGCGCTGCGCAGCACCTTCGATTTGGCGACGGCAACACCGATCAGCAGGCCTATGACGATCGCCATGGCGAATCCTGTCACTGCCCGGCGCATCGTCGATCCGATTGCGGTCCACGTTCGGCCCGTACCGAGTTCGTGCCAGAGTTGCGGCAGCACGACGCGCGGTCCTGGAAGCACATAGTCGGGTTTCCAATGCGACCAGATGACCGCCTGCCACGCCAGCAGCACGAGAGCGATGGCCGCCAGTTTGGGCCACAGCGACTTCCACACGCGTAGCGCTAGCGCGCCCTTCGCCAGCTCGAGTTGATCGAGCGCGTCCAGTCCGGCGAGTTCGCTGGCGACTTCGTCATCTGACTGCTTCGCCTCGAGTTCCCGCTCTACCAGCCCGAGTTCATCAACTGCTTCAGCGCCCGTTTCGTCGACGCCAGCGGCCATCGCCCGATCTGACATCGCACCGTCGACGACGTCGGTGTTGTCTGCAGATTCGTCAGGTCGGAACGTCAGCGCCATGGCGGGCGACCTCCCGGCGCAACCGCGACGTCACGGCAATGGAGAGTGAACCGACTTCGGGGGATTCGATCCGTCGTGGTCTGGCGAAGTGCACATCGAAGCTGTCGACAACACGACCTGGACGACTCGACAGCAGCACGATGCGATCACCGAGTCTGACGGCTTCACGGACGTTGTGCGTCACGAAGATGATCGTCGCGCCGGTCTGCTGCCAGATGCGTTCGAGTTCGTGATGCAGGATGTCCCGGGTCATCGCGTCGAGTGCACCAAACGGTTCATCCATCAACAGCACATCGGCGTCCTGCGCAAGCGCCCTGGCAAGAGCGACGCGCTGGCGCATACCGCCAGACAGTTCGTGCGGCCGCTTGCTCCCGAATCCTTCGAGCCGCACGAGTTGCAGCAGCTGCTGAACTCTGACCGTGCGCTCCGCCTTGAGAACCCGTCGCAGTTTCATCGGCAGTTCGATGTTCTGCTCGGCCGTCAGCCACGGGAAAAGTGCCGACTCCTGGAACATCAGCCCGACATTGCCGTTGACCGCCAACTCCCCGGTCGTTGGCTGATCCAACCCGGCGATGATGCTGAGCATCGTCGACTTCCCGCATCCGGATGCTCCGACGACGCAGGTGAACGAATGCCGCGGGAAGACGAGGTCGATGCGATCCAACGCCTGGATCTGGTTGCGCCCACTGCGATAGACCTTGCTGAGCCCGCGCAGCTCGACGGCGACATCGACCGCTGAATCCTCGACACGGTCAGCTGTCGTGGTCCTGGGGGCGGCTGAAACGGTGGCGGTCATCGTCACGGACCTGCGACGGCCGGTTCGCCGGCGGCCTTGAGCACATCGTTCAACGGACCGAGGTCGTAGATGCCGGTGAGGTCGACCTTGGCCAGCAGGCCGGCGGAGATCGCGGAGTCGGCATTGGCCTGCAGGGAACTGGCGATCGGATCGTTCGTGAACGTCAGGTTCTGCCATGCGGCTTTGATGACGGCATCACTCAACGCTTTGCCGGTGATCGCCTTGATTTGGGCGTTGGCGATCTGCTGCGCTTCTTCGGGATTCTTGTTGACGAAGTCGTTTGCTGCGACCTGGCCTTCGAGCAATCCCTTGACGACGTCCGGGTGGGCGTCGAGGAATTTGGTGGCGACGATGAGGTGTGTGGTGACGAACTTGCCGCCAGGCCACAACGTCTTCTCATCGACGAGGACCTTCCCGCCACCTTCCTGGATCAGCCGTGTCGCCCACGGTTCCGGCACCCATGCTCCGTCGATCGCCCCACTCTTGAAGGCATCGAGCGTCAACGAGTTGTCCTGCGGGACGATCGAGACGTCTCCGCCTCCGGTCGTGTCCGACGATAGGCCGTTGGTCTTCAGCCATGAGCGCAGGGCGATGTCCTGCGTCCCGCCGAGCTGCGGGGAGGCGATCTTCTTGCCCTTGAGATCAGCTGCCGAATTGATCGCCGGCTTGACGATCAACAGCGCTCCACCGGAGGTCGCCCCTGAAATGATTTCCAGTGCTCTGCCTTTGGACTTCGACCAGGCGTTGATTGCCGGGTTCGGTCCGAGGTAGCTGGCATCGATGGCGTCGGCGAACAATGCCTCGATGGCTGCCGGTCCAGCGTTGAACGTCGACGTCTTGAGCATGACGTTCGGGCCGAGCTTGTCGGCGAAGATCCCTTTGCCGACACCGACCAGCGCGGTGGCATGGGTGATGTTCGGAAAATAGCCGAGCCGCAACGTGACCTTGGCTCCGGAGGTTGCGGCAGTCGAAGCACTGCCGGCTGCAGTCCCAGCGGAAGTCGAACCCGCTGCCGCCACTGTCGTCGAACCAGCCGCTGTTGTCGAACCAGCCGCTGTCGTCCCAGCGATCGTTGTCGAAGCAATCACAGTCGTCGACGAACCGGCGACCGTCGACGAACTGCCGCATGACGACATGCCGACGGATCCGGCAACGAACAGGCCGAGCACGAGTTTCTTGAAGCTGAGCAGACGTCTCAATGGAGCCCCTTGTTGATTTCTGCGATAATCATGATCTAGTTAATCAACTATTGTCAAATGACGCACCTTCCGCGTGACCATCCGAGATTTCGGGGTCGTCACCGATGCAGGTCAGCGCCTACGTTGCACCGATGACACGAGTGCAATTCGGTACCTTCCTCGCACCCCATCACCCGGTCGGTGAGAGCCCGACGCTGTTGTTCGAGCGTGATCTGGCGTTGGCGGCACACCTCGACCGCCTCGGGTTCGACGAGTTCTGGTGCGGCGAACACCACTCGACCGGCTGGGAGATGATTGCCTCCCCGGAGATGTTCCTCGCCGGTGCCGCCCAGCGGACGCACACGATCCGCCTCGGCACGGGTGTGGTGTCACTCCCCTACCATCATCCGTTCAACGTCGCTCAGCGGATCGTCCAACTCGACCACATGAGCCGCGGCAGGGCGATGTTCGGCTCTGGCCCCGGTGCACTGCCGTCCGATGCCCGGACGCTGTGTATCGATCCACTCGTGCAACGCGACCGCCAAGACGAGGCCCAGGGCGTGATCATGCGGCTCCTCGCCGGCGAGGATCGCTTCGACTACGAGTCAGACTGGTTCACGATGCGCGATGCTGCGCTGCAGATCCTGCCGCTGCAGGAGAAGATGCCGATGGTCACCGCCTCTTCGATATCACCGTCCGGCATGCAGATAGCCGGGAAGTACGGCATCGGAGCGCTCTCGATCGCCTCGACGTCCTCCGCCGGTATCCAGTCGTTGCCGACCCAGTGGGGATTCGCCGAGGAGGCCGCAGCCACGCACGGCCAGACCGTCGATCGGCGCAACTGGCGCGTGCTGATGGCCTGGCATATCGCCGAGACCCGCGAGCAGGCGCGCAACGAAGCGCTCCTCGGCCTGCAGCGGTGGAACAACGATTACAACGCCGACGTGCTCGGGCGGCCCGATGCCAAACGTGTCGAGGACCCGTGGGAGTTGCTCGATCAGATCACCGGTCACGGCGCTGCCGGTGCGGGCGCAGCAGTCGTCGGAACACCGGACGACCTGATCGCTGCGATACGCGACCTCCAGGAGCGAACCGGCGGCTTCGGCGTCGTGCTCGGCTTCGCCCACGACTGGGCGAACACCGAGGCGACACTGCGATCATGGGATCTCGTCGCCCGCTATGTGATCCCCGAGATCCAGGGTCAGTTGCGACCGATGCGCGCCTCTGCGGCATTCGTCGGCGAACACCGCCAGGAACTGATGGCAGGAGCCGGTGCGGCGATCATGCAGAAGATCATGTCGCACGAAGGTGCTGCGGCAGCGATGGGCATCACCATCGCCCAGATCGCCGAGCGGACCGCCAACGAGAAGGAAGCGGCCTTTCGTCCGGGAGCTGGACTCCCCTCCACCGCAGCCGAGAGGGCCCGACCTCAGTAACGAACTTGCGCTCAATCGTCCTTGACGGCGACGGCGTTGGGGGTGACATTCATCTTCGGCACATATTCCGACAATTCGATGACCCTGCCCTCGCTGGCATAGGTGCTACGGAGCAACGTGCGACAGGCGTTGCACGGACCGTAAAAGCGTTCCGACACCTCGTTCTGGCATCGTGGGCAGACGTAGCTCAATTGATCGATGACGTCCATGATGCTCATTGTGCCGAGAACACTAGTCTCGGTCGTATGGCGAACGAGCTGATCTACGCATTCCGGGTGATGCGTCTACCGCTCCTCGATGCCGACGGCACCTCGATCGGGCGCATCGAAGACCTCGTCGTCGTCCCGAGCAAAGGAACCAACGAAGCGCCGAGGGTCATCGGCTTCGTCGCCACCTCGCAACGTCGCAGGATCTTCGTCAATTCCGGTCGCGTCGACCTCGACGCCGAGGGTGCCCACCTCCGTTCGTGGGATGTCGATGTCAACCCGTTCAAGGCCAAACCCGGCGAACTGCTCCTCGGCAAGGACATCATCGACCACAAGGTCGGCGACGAAGCCGTCAGCGACGTCGCCATTCGACACGGACTCGCAACTCGCCACGGCGACACCTGGGAGGTCGCCAAGGTCCGCCTCACCCGGCGGTCGGCGCTGCGCCGCCGGCCATCGTTCCGCCTCGCCGATTGGGACGAGCCAGGCGTCGTTCAGTTGTTCACTGGCACAGAGATGGCAGCGGAGGCTGCGCGCCTGCGTGACATGCATCCGAGTGACGTCGCCAACGTCGTACGCGCCCTGCCGCTCGCCAAACGCAAGCAACTCGCGGAGATGCTCGACGACGAACGCCTCGCAGATCTACTCGAGGAACTGCCAGAAGCCGAACAGTTACGCATCATCGAAGGGCTCGACCTGCAACGCCTGCTCGGAGTGCTCGACGAAATGGAGTACGACGATCTCGCCGACCTGCTGGCGGAGATGCCTGGCGAACAGCGAACGCGGATCCTTGCGGCGATGGAGCCGGAAGAAGCCTCTGTCATCCGCAACCTACTTTCGTACGAGGAGGGCACCGCCGGCGGACTGATGACTCCGGACATCATCATCCTCGGCCCAACGGCGACCGTTGCCGAGGCGCTCGCCCAGATCCGTGACCCCGACTGGCTCGTCTCGATCGCCGCCCAGGTGTTCATCTGCCAGCCGCCATACAGGCCGCCGACCGGTACCTACCTCGGGCTGGTGCACTTTCAACGGTTGTTGCGAGAGATGCCGTCGATGGAACTCCGTCGCTGCCTCGAAACCGAACCAGCTGTTGCGCCGACGATGACGGACCGGGAGGTCGCAGAACGCCTGGCATCCTACAACCTACTGGCGATCGGTGTCTGTGACGAGGCTGGCCGTTTGCTCGGAGCAATCACCGTTGACGACGTGCTGGACCGTACACTTCCTACCGGATGGCGTCAGCGACGCCGCCACACGTCCACCGTCACTTGACAGTGGACGCTTCGGTTGCCGGTGAACTGGCCGATGAGAGGGGTGAGGTGAGGGTGAATGACACGTCGCCAAGACCTCACGTCACCGCGTCAAGGCCGTCGGATCGGCGTCTCCTACGATTCTGAGGCCTTCGGGCAGTTCGCCGAAACGATCGCCCGCTATCTCGGTACGGCCAGATTCATCGTCATCCAGACGTTCATCGTCATCCTCTGGATCGCCTGCAACGTCGCCTTTGTCTTCCTCCGCTGGGACCCGTATCCATTCATCCTGTTGAACCTGGCGTTCTCGACCCAGGCCGCCTACGCAGCCCCGTTGATCCTGTTGGCGCAGAACCGCCAGGAGATTCGCGACAGTTCACAGACCGACAATGATCGGCGCGTTGCCGAACGGACCCAGGCCGATACCGAGTTCCTGGCCCGTGAACTCGCCGGTGTCCGTCTGGCACTCGGTGACGTCGTCACGACCGAGGATCTCAGAGATCACCTTCAAGAACTGACCAGGGCGATCGCCAAGCTGACCGAGCAGATCCATCCGTCGGTCGGGACCGAGTCGATTGACGACTCGATCGACGGTCGCCGCGCCGGATAGCGCGAGCCGATTTCTCGAGCAGTGTGGCGACGACGGCGACGACGGCGATGACACCGCCGAGCAGCACGATCGGCAGGCCAGGTCCGACGGTCGCGCCGGCGACGAAACCGTCGGAGTGGTTGGCGATGTCGGCAAGATCGAAGACGGCGACGATCGAGACCGCGACACCGATGACGCTGGCGATCATCGCCGGGATCAGCTGGCGACCGAGGCGAACGATCAGCAGACCGACGGCGATCAGCACAATGCCGAGCAGCACAAACAGCACACCGTTGTGACCATGCTGGAATCCGTTGTAGCCGACCTTCTTTCGACCGACCTTGCCCGTCGACCACGTCTGGATCGAACCGACGACGGCCAGTATTCCCCCGGCGGGGATCGCCAGACCGAACGGCGACATGGCCGCCGATGTGGTCGGCCGTCGTCGGCCATGGCGTGCGCGTACGGACGTTGCGCCGGGCTGGTTCGATGTCGCTGCTCGATCATTCGTCGGTACCGGATCGAAGCCTGACGGCACTCCCGTCTCCGTCTGGTCAATCGGATTCCCGCCATCGGTCGGCGCGCCATCGCTTGCGTGAGTGCTTGCGTGAGTGCTTGCGTGAGCGGCTGCGTCAGCGGGCAATCGGCGGTGCGCTGCGGTTTCGTGTGGCGGCGGCGTCGAGGCGTTCGGCGTCGGCAACGGCTTCGGGGACGTCTTCACGGCTGGCTGGTCGCCGCGAGGCGAATCGTGGGGCACGATGTGGGGCAATTCGTCCGGCAGATGCGCAGGCTGGAATCCAGGTGGCAGGTTCGACGAATTGCTGTCGGTCATGCGGGGAGGATAATCAACAGCCGACTGCTGTGCTGCTGTCTGCAATCGATGCCGACAGCAGTCCGAGCAGTTCGAGTGTCAGCGCCGTGTACTCCTCGCCGTTGATTATTGCCGCCAGATGATCTGCCGGCAGTTCGCGGACGACCGCACCGAGTGCCTCGGCGAGTTGGCGTTGTTTGCGCGGACGGACAAGGCGATCGGCGGTCGTGATGAGCGATGCCGAGGGCGTACCGAGCCCGGATGCGAACGGCCTGGCGTCGTATCGAGCCAACGCACGACCCGCTTGCAGCAGACCGAGCGCATCGGTGCGGACGATTTCACCCTCCAGCCACACGAGGTACGTCTCGAGCTTCGGCTGTTCGTGCTGCAGTCTGCGAAGCACGAGGCGCAAGGTGTGCCGCTGCCAACGGGAGCGCATCCACACACCGAAGACGCCGACGAACCGCCATTGGAACCGTTCGAGCCGGGTTGCGCTCCACTCCATCGCCGTTGCCTGCACCAGTAGCGCGGCAACGAGTTGCGGATGCCGGTGGGTGAGCAGCATGGCGATCGGACCGCCCATCGAATAACCGACGGCAATCACCTGCTCGATGCCGAGCTGTCCAAGCAGTGCGGCAGCGTCGTCAGCGCAGTCCTCGAGCGTGAACGTGTCGCGCATGCCACGTCCGTGGCCACGATGGTCGATCGCTACGATGCTGTAGCGAGCAGCGATCGCCTCATATGCGGCGAAGAACTGCGTATCGGCCGAAGCGGTCCAACCGTGCAGCAGCAGCACCGTCGGTCTTGACGAATCGGCGTGGCGGGACAGACGGAAGAAGACCTCGCCGCGGCCGGGAAGGATCGCTGTGCGTCCCTCAGGAAGCCATGGAACGTTCATCGCGACATGATCCGAGTGGACATCTCCCGAATCCTACGGGCGGCTGCGTCTACCAAGCGGAAACGGTCTCACTGCCGACGTAGTCGTTGAGGCGCAATCCGTAGCTCCTGATCCGCTCGACCAGCAGCGCCGTCGGCAACGCCTCGTCTGCTGTGGTGACCGCTCCGTCGACCGTGATCAGACCGTCGAGGAAGGCACTCACAAACGCAGAGACCGTGGCAGCCGCACCGACGGCGACACGTTCGGCGACACCGGCGATGAATGTTTGACGCTGGCCATCGAGGCGACCGCGTACCTCGACACGGAGGCCGCCGACTCCGCCCTCGCTGTGGGGAGGACTGAGCATCGGCAGCCGGGCAGTGAAACGGTCGCGCCGGGTCGCACTCAAACGACCACTGATGCGATCGACACCTGGGAAGACACGATGTATCAAGCATGGGTCCGCCATCTCGGCGCGGTAGCAGTCGCGAGGACCAACAGGGTCCGGAAACCAGCAGAGTTCACGTCCACTGCCGCCCGGCCTGCTGATCCATTCGCCGTCGTGCCAGCCCGCTGCTGAGCCCCCGAGCGCACGATGATGTTGATGGGCACACGCCGGCCCACCGGTACCGTGCATCGAGACGTGTATCTCATCGCACTGATCCAGGTGGGTACTGAGCAAACGTGCCAAGAGACCCGACAGGCCCGGCGCGAATGCCGCACCGATGATGGACGGCACATCGAGGTCGAGCATCCGTTCGACGTCGCTGACGTCGTCGGACGTCGACACAGCAATCCCGCCGCGTTCGGCGACCAGCGCCAGCATCGAATGGTGGGCGGCAGGCGTGGCGATCACGACGACGCCGGACGACAGGACCTCGTCGGACGTCGCTGTCGAGACATTCGGTCCACTCACCGAACTCACTCGGTCGAGTGTGTCCCGACGCTCGTCGAAGACGCCGATCGATGCATCGCGAAGACCGAGCTGTCGTGTCACCCTCGAGCCGAGCGCACCGAGCCCGACCACGCCGATGTCGAAGCGTTTCACCGAGGACATCAGTCGCCAGATCGGCTCAGCGGAAGTTCTCGCCATCCGCCTTCACGAGGCGGGATGCCCCCAGTGCCACGAACCCGCAGCACACCAGCGACGATCCCTGCAATGGACAACGCGAACGAAGCTCGCTGGATGAACCTCAGCACCGGCTCACACTACCCCTGATCGGTCGACTTGACGGAAGAACTGGGGCGAACGACACCGTGGACGTCAGGACCGGATGCCAGGCGACATTAAAACTTTGTGGTGATTGTGCTACTGCGCGCGTTCGAGCGATCTACTCAACAGACCCTGGACCCGGTTGCGGTCACTGTTCCGGGGAGATTGGGCCGTGCGGGTGCTCGAATCGAATGTTCCGTTCCACTGCTGTCGACGCGATCGCGGGGCGTCGTGAGTCCGCCACCCGTTCTCACCGTTGACGAGTTGACGACCGTGTATGCCGCTCACGGACAGGCCGTCTTCGACACCGCTCTTTACACATGGGAATCGGAGGTTGCCGACGAAGTCACACACCGGACGTTCGTGAGGTTCTGTCAGCATCGTCTCGGTGGCGACCTTGCCGAGTGTTCACTGCGAGCGCACCTGCTCACGTTGAGCCGCCAGTCGGCGATCGAGGTCCTCCGGTCTCGACAATCTGCCGAAGCCGACAGAGAGCGAGTTCTGCGCCGAGCGAATGCCGAGGGATCCACGATCGACGACGTCTCGATCAACGGCACGACCAGACCTGCTGCAACCGTCCCGGACGATGTGGTTCGGGTAGAGGCGGCGTTGTCGAGGTTCGATCCGTTGCATCGGGCGGTGATCGTGATCGTCTGTTGGGGCGGTTGCACACGTCGCGAAGCTGCCAACGTCAGCGGCGTGCCGTTGCCCGTACTGGACTACAGGCTGGGCGCCGCGCTCCGAGCGCTCCGGCCGTTGCTCGTAGCAGATGGTACCGCTGGCGAGGTCTTCGGTTCGTTTCCGGTGGGGGAATAGGCCAGACGGAATTGCCTCCCGGTGATCTGGCTCGGACGGATCCGGACGAATCGGTGCTTCGGGGCGGAATGCCACGGGTAGAGCGGTAGGTCGATCGCCTCGAACAATTCGTTTATACTCTCGATCTCGACGGCATGGCCCTTGACAATCACGCTCCAGGCGACGCCGGTGGTGTCGTTCCATCCGTCGACTTCGAAGGCAACGGATTTGCCGAGCACTGCGCCAGCGAGCTTCGTCCCTTCTGCACTGCGGAAGACGATGGTGCCGTGATCGACGACGAAGTTGAGTGGGAAGATGTCGGGAACGTTGTTGATCGCAATGGCCAGCCGTCCGACCTCGGTCACCTGCAACAACGCCAGGCAATCTGCTTCGGACAGGACCTGCGTCGATTCGGTAACTGATGGTTCCATCTCCGTATCGTCGCCGATGTGCGAACGCTCCGCCACGGCCGAAAGTCCCATCAGCGGCGACTCTCGTGGCTCATCGCTGCGTCGATGTCACCCCAGCCGTCACATCGACGGGATGCGGTGACTTCGGTGCGTCGCCCGAAGGCCACCACCTCCGGGGGTTATCGGACGGTCCGAGCTGACGCTTCTGGCGACATCCGACATCCGACATCCGACATCCGACTCCTGAACGAAGCAGCCCGCCGTCGCCTCTGCGCAACCGGCCACACCTCCGTGGCACATAGGCGTTGCAATTCGCACTCGCGTAACGTCCGGTTGACGCTCCCTGACGGCGGCAGACCTCACAGGCTGATCCCGAATGACGGCCGTTCGACGGTGGATCGTTCGATCGTGGGTGCTCGCTTCGGAAGTGGGTCGGCGAATAGCACGGGTGGAATTCGAACAGATGAGGTTGCGCACCTCGGCGTCGCAACGATGGCTCGCTCGAGCTGGATGGTTTACGATTCGCGCGGCTCCTGCTGTCCCATGCGTCGTCTGGGTGTTCGTCGATTTCTCTGGGATGTCGCCGGGGACGAACTCTGAGAATGTTCCGACGGCTGTTTGGAGTTGGTGGCCGTGGAGTGTGGGTGACACGTACGACAATGTCGCGCACGTCGTGAGTGTCGGACCGTGGTGCGCAATCGGGTTGGTCGCCTCGGTTGCAACGCTCATCGTCGTCACGCGGGCGGGTCAACGAACCGTAACCAGCGGTTCGACCGCACTCCGTTCATTGGCGATTGGAGCGCTGGTCGGCTGTGTTGCCGCCGGTGTCGGCGACGCGCGCAGCCCGAGGAGCCCTGCAATCGTGAGCGCGCTCGTTGCGCCAGATGGCAGTCCATTGCCCGTAGCCGATGCCTCCTCGATCAGGGATCACGCAATCGCGACGATCACTTGCGGTCTCACCAGGCAGAAGGAGCATCAGCAGTGCGTGACGTCACAAAAGGCCGAAAGTCTCTCGGATTCGCCGATCGCATCGTGTTGTAAACGGGCTGTGCCGCGTCGCTCGACCGAGCAGTCATCCCCCACAGACACCCTCGCCTGATCTCGGCCGTAGTTGCGACGGCAATCCGAGCCACAGGAGTGCGCGTTCGCTATACGACGAAGACGCTGGCGCGAGCGGCTGTATGGATTCTGACATGTCGACTGAACAAGCTCGAACATGCCCAGCAGTGAGCGTGATCGTCGACGAGTTCACGGCGATGTCCGATGACGAGTACACCGCTGCGCTCCGTGCGTGGCTTGAGGAGTCCGCCGACGGACAGCCAGTCTGCGCCTCGGTCTCCGCCGCTGACACGCTCCGAGAGATACGCGACCAAGGCGAGACATGACCGAGCGCGTCCTTGTCGACGCGTCAGCCGGAATCGAGATTGCCGGCGATACGAAGACGGGACGGATCCTGCGGCGTCTCATTCCTGACGGTGCGCAGCTCTTCGCGCCCGAGCACTTCTACGCCGAATGCGGCGCCGTGCTGCGCAAATGGAGCAACGGACAGATCCTCACGGATACTCAGCTGGAGATGTCCATCGAACGGCTCCTCCGCCTACCCCTTCGACGGGTGCAGCTACGCGAGCTCTTTCGACCAGCGTGGGAGAAGCGCCACAACATCACGTTTGCGGACGCCCTTTACTTCGCTCTCGCCGAGCAACTCGACCCATCGCTGCTGACCGGTGACCGCAAGTTGGCTGCCTCGCCGACGATGACCGTGCCAGTGCTGTACCTCTCCGCCACCTGACGACGCTGCGGCGGTACTGACCGACACGAGCTGACACCCAACGACACCGGGCGCTCATTTGGGGACAACGCCGTTTAGCAGATCGGCTTGATGGCCTCCGTCGCCCGTCTGAATTCGCCGAACCGAAGACTCACGTCGGTGAGCCGTCGTACTGAACGACTGTCGAAAACCGTATTCCCGCAGTTCAGCGGTGGTGGGGCTAGCTGGAATCGAACCAGCGACCTTCACATTATCAGTGTGACGCTCTAACCGACTGAGCTATAGCCCCGTTGCGGCTCGCCACGATATCGGCAACGAAGGCATGTGCGTCAATTCGTTTCCGTTACCGGAGAAGCGGCCGCAGCGTTGGCTTGGGAGGTCGGGGCGATCCAGACGATGTCGGACGTGAAGTCCGGCGCCAGTTCGACGGATCCGGGGTCGTACTCGGAGATCCGCGGGCCGGTGGGCATGTCGATCGGTTCTCCCGGCGTCGGCGCGACCGAGGACGCTGCGGCCGGCGCCTGGTGCGGCATCACCGCCTTGGTGATCTGCACGCGCGGGCGCAAGCGGACTTCTTCTTCGAGCACCGTTACTCGAACTCCGCCGACGAGATCGGCAATCAGATTGAACAGCGTTGCCACCGTCACGTTCAATCCGACACCGGCAACGACGAGGAACAGTCCGATGATCCACACGGCGTGGTAGATCTCGCCGCCACGGAACTTGAAGGTTTCCCATCCGTAGTGGGTGAGGAACGTCTGGATGTTGTCGAGTGTGCCCGTGGCATTGGCGACTCGCCACAGCAGTACGGACGCTACGAGGAAAATGACGTACATCGCCAGGTAGAAGATCAACGACACCTTGAATATGGTCCACGTGTCGACCGAGCGGATGACGCGGCGAACGCGGCGAACGCGTGGGCGGGGCCGGCGGCGCAGCCTGATACCGGGCCGGATCGTCGGTGCCGGTGTGATGCTCGCCGGGACGGCAAAGGTCACGGGTGACACCGGAAGGATCCGTGTCTCACCGATCCTGGTAGTTCGGGGATCGATCGGTGCTGGACTGATCACCGGACCAGTGGGGTCGTCTTCGATATACGGACGCAGCGGCGGCGTGCGGGCCACCAGGTCATCGATGGGTGTCGCTCCGACGTCGGCCGCTGGCACCCCCCCGAGCGCTCCCTCGTGGGATCCATCACCGAAGGAGTGATCATCGAACAGCGAGCCTTCGGAATCGGAATCGGGATCGAGCGACTGCGGAGCGGCGAACTCGTCGTATGCCAGGTCGAACGGTGCTGGCGGAGCAACCGGCATGACTGGCCGAGCGAGCCCGTTGCTGCTCGGCGATTCCAACGAGACGCCCGTGGTCGAACCGTTGGGAGTGCCACTGTTCCGATGTCCATTACTCAATCCATTGGAGGCAGGGTTCGATGCTCCGCTCGCCGAGTTGCGACGATTTCCCGGAGTCGAGGCACGACGTGTTCCATCGGTCGAATCACCTAAACGTGAACCATCCACGTCGAGTCCGTGAGCGGCGAGGTCATCGGCATCGTCGCCACCGTCCGGTGACTCGGCGACCACGGGCGGGCGAATTAGGCCCCCTGTGTCCTCGTCAGCCGGAGCGTCGATCTGAGCCATTGCTGCCAAGTGTAGGCAATCCTGCGCTGTCAATCGCGGCGCGCGCTGTTGCCGACACCTCGCCGATGCTCACGCGGACGAGTACGTCGCTGCCGATCATCGTGAACGAATCCAGATGAGCTCCGTTCGCGGACGCAGTTCGGGACGCTGCGCGCTGTCCCTCTGCGGCACCTGCCAATGCCGCAGCGTCTGCTGCCGTTCGCGCCCGTGCCAGATCACTGACGCGTATTCCGAACATGCCAATAGCCAGCACGATGACCGCCAGCACCCCGACGAGACCGACGACGAGCGCGACAGCCTGGCCGCGTTCGTCGCCCACATCGATGGTTCGTGCCATCCTGAATCCGGTTGGGTGGTGGGCTGAGGGTTGCTCTGCAGTTTCGTGAGTCATGGCCACGTCGTTTCGATCGATGAGTGAGTGATCAATCGGCGGCGAAAGCCGCGAGTAGGCGCAGAGCGCACGATGCGTTGCAGCGAGATGAAGACGCAACGTACGTCGGGTCAGTCCTCGTCGGACGGCTCTTCGGCCTCACCATCATCGCCAGCGCCATCATCGAGCGACATATCACCGCCGGAAGTGTCATCGCCTGACGTGTCGTCGACCAACGTGTCGTCATCACCGTCATAGGTCGACTCGCCACCTTCTACAGATGTCTCGTCTCCTGGCGTCGCCAGAATGGGGGCAACCGACGCGACAGTTTGACCTTCGTCGAGGTTCATCACCCGGACACCCGTCGCGTCGCGTCCCTGTGCAGAAATCTCACGGACAGCCATGCGGATCATCACGCCGCCACTGGAGACGGCAACGATGTCGTCTTCGAGCCCAACCATGAAGGCGGCGACGACCTTGCCCTTCTTACCGGTGAGCTTGATACCGATGACACCGAAGCCGCCGCGGCCCTGGATATTGAAGCGGTCGAATTCCGTGCGCTTTCCGTATCCGGATTCGGTGACGACGAGCAATGCTGCGCCTTCTCTGGCAACGTCGACGGAGACGAGTTCGTCGCCGGCACGCAACTTCATACCGCGCACACCGCCGGCCGAGCGACCCATCGGCCGGACTTCGTCCTCGCTGAAACGGATCGTCATACCTGACCGCGCCACCATGAAGATGTCGTCGCCGCCCGTCGTCTCGATGACCTTGACCAATTCGTCGTCGTCGCGCAGGTTGATGGCGATGAGTCCATCACGGCGGCTCGAGTCGTATTCGGTGAAAATCGTCTTCTTGACGGTTCCTTTGCGGGTCGCGAAGAACAGGAACCGCTCGCCCGCAAAGGTGCGGGTGTCGATGATCGCCTGGATGTGTTCGCCGTTCTCGGTCTGCAACGGCAACAGGTTGACGATCGGGATGCCCTTGGCGGTGCGTTCACGCTCGGGAATCTCGTGCGCCCTGAGCCGATACACCTTGCCGCGGTTGGAGAAGAACAGCAGGAAGGCGTGCGCTGTCGTGAAGATGACGTGGCTGACGAGATCCTCCGCCTTCAACTTCGCCCCGCTGACGCCGCGGCCACCCCGACTCTGGGTCTTGAACGAGCCCGCAGCGACCGTCTTGATGTACCCGGCTTCGGTCATCACGACGACGAGTTCCTTGTCGTCGACGAAGTCCTCGACGCTCATCTCGCCGGCGTCATGCGTCAACTTGCAGACGCGAGGTGTGGCGAAGTCGTCGCGGATCGCCGTCATCTCGTCCTTGATGACGCCACGAAGTTTCACCGGGTCGTCGAGAATCGACTGCAGTTCGATAATACGTTCGAGCAATTCAGCGATCTCGGTTTCGATATCGATACGCGACAGCCGTGTCAACTGACGCAGTTGCATGTCGAGGATGTCGATGGCCTGCGCTTCACTGAACTCGAACGGCACCGCCATCAGGCCGGCCTTGGCCGCTGCAGGATCCTCACTACCACGGATGAGGGCGATGATCTGGTCGATGACGTTGAGCGCCTTCAACCGACCTTGGAGGATGTGTTCGCGCCGCTTCGTCTTGTCCAGGCGGAACCTCGTGCGGCGGGTGATGACGTCGACCTGATGATCGATGTAGCCCGACAGTGCCTGGGCGAGGTTCAGTGTGCGCGGAATTCCGTCGACCAATGCCACCATGTTGACGCCGAAACTCGTCTGCAAGTCGGTCATCTTGAAGAGGTTGTTGAGCACCACATTGGCGTTGGCGTCACGCTTGACCATCACGACCAATTCGGTCTTGCCACCTGCAGAGTTGTCGTTGATGTCGGCGATTCCGTCGAGGTCACCGCTGTCGACGAGTTCGACGATGCGTGCGGAGACGCTGGAAATCTTCGTCTGGTACGGCATTGCCCTGACAACGATCTGATAGCCGCCGCGCTTGCCTTCGACGATTTCGGCGTCAGCGCGCATCTTGATACTGCCACGACCCGTTCGATAGGCATCGAGAATCCCGGCGCGGCCCAGAATGAAGCCCCCCGTGGGAAAGTCGGGGCCTTTGACGAACTGCATGAGATCGTCAGAAGTTGCGTCAGGGTTGTCGATCAGGTGCAACGTCGCGTTGATGACTTCGCCGAGATTGTGCGGTGGGATGTTCGTCGCCATACCGACGGCAATCCCCTGGCTGCCATTGACGAGCAGGTTCGGGAAGCGAGCAGGCAGTACCGTTGGCTCCTCGAGCCGCCCGTCGTAGTTCGCCTGCATGTCGACGGTGTCCTCGTTGATATCGGCGAGCAGGTGCATCGCCAGCGGGTGCAACCGACATTCGGTGTATCGCTGCGCTGCGGCACCGAAATCGGGTGAACCGTAGTTGCCGTGGAAATCGATCAGCGGATGCCGGAGCGAGAACGGCTGGGCCATGCGCACGAGAGCGTCGTAGACAGAACCTTCGGCGTGCGGGTGGTACTTGGCGATCGTGTCGCCACTGACACGGGCGCATTTGACGAACGGACGGTTCGGGCGAAAACCCTGTTCGTCCATGTCCCAGAGGATGCGGCGATGCACCGGCTTGAGCCCGTCGCGCACATCCGGGAGGGCGCGGGAGACGATGACCGACATCGCATACTCGAGGAAGGAGCGCTCCATCTCGTCTTGCAGTTGGATCGGTTGGACGTTGTTGCCGGGCTCGTCGGGGCTGACATCGGCGGGTTCGTCTGGCGGAAGATCACTCATGGTCGTTTGCCTTCGTCAAAAAGAAATTCGTCAAGAAAATTCGTCACCGAGGTTCGGAGAGACACCACATCAGATGTCGAGGAAGCGGACGTCTGCGGCATTCGTCTGGATGAAGTGTTTACGGCTTTCGACGTCGTCACCCATCAGCACGCTGACGATGTCGTCGGCGAGCGCCGCTTCTTCGACGGTCACCTGCAGCAATGTGCGCTTGCTGGCGATCATCGTCGTATCGCGCAGTTCTTCCCAGTCCATCTCGCCGAGGCCCTTCAGCCGCTGGAACTCCTTCTTGTGATTCGGATGCTCCGCCAGGAACCGGGTCTTGGCAAAGTCATCTTTGAGATAGACCTTCTGCGTCCCCACCTCGGTCGAGAACAGCGGCGGTTGGGCGATATACACGAAGCCGGCCTCGACCAGTTGACGCATCTGGCGATAGAAGAACGTCAGCAACAGGGTGCGGATGTGGCTGCCGTCGACATCGGCGTCGCAGAGCGCGATGACCTTGTGATAGCGGGCCTTGGAGACGTCGAACTCGTCGCCGACGCCACCGCCGATCGCCGTGATCAGGGCGATGACCTCGTTGTTCTTGAGCATCCGATCGAGCCGCGCCCGTTCGACGTTGAGGATCTTTCCACGCACCGGCAACAGTGCCTGCGTTCGGGGATCACGAGCGTTGAGCCCGGAACCCCCTGCAGAGTCACCCTCGACGATGAACAGTTCGCATTCGTCGGGGTTGTTGGAGATGCAGTCCTTGAGCTTCTCCGGCATGCCGGCACCTGTCAGCGCCGTCTTGCGGCGAACGGCATTGCGGGCATTTTTGGCGGCGAGGCGTGCCTGCGCCGCCGCTATCCCCTTCTTGACGATCTTGGCGGCCTCTGCCGGGTTCTCCTCGAGCCATTCGGCCAGGCGTTCGTTCGTCGCCTTCTGAACGAAGGATCGCATCGGGACGTTACCGAGCTTGGCCTTCGTCTGGCCTTCGAATTGTGGTTCGCGCAACTTCACGGACAGAATCGCCGTGAGACCTTCGCGTATGTCCTCGCCGAGGAGGTTCTCTTCCTTCTCCTTGAGGATGTTCTTCGCCCGTGCGTACTTGTTGATCACGCTGGTCAGAGCCGAACGGAAGCCTTCGACATGCATGCCGCCCTCCGTCGTCGAGATGCCGTTGGCGTAGCCGTGGATGCCTTCGTAGTATCCCGTGTTCCACTGCATGGCGATGTCGAGCATCTGTCCTTCGTTGTCCTCGTCTTCGAACGAGACGACCTTGGCGAAGAGTGCTTCCTTGCTGGTGTTCAGGTGCCTAACGAAATCGACGATGCCGCCTGCGTACTGATAGGTGACCGTCTGCTCTTTCCCTTCACGTTCGTCGTTGAAGGTGATCTGCAGTCCCTTGTTCAAGAAGGCCATCGTCTGCAGCCGTTCAAGCACGGTACGAGCAACGAACTCCGTGCCTTCAGCCTGGAAGACCCCAGCGTCAGGCCAGAATGCCACGCTGGTGCCAGTGGTGCGCCACGGAGTGGTCGTCGGGCCGACGACCACGATCGGTCCCGCCGGCTTGCCTCCATCTGCGTAGTCCTGGTGGTAGCGGGTTCCCTGCTTGTCGATGTCGATCGTCAGGCGTTCGGACAAGGCGTTGACGACGCTGACACCGACGCCGTGCAGCCCGCCGGACACCTTGTAACCGTCGCCGCCGAACTTGCCGCCGGCGTGGAGCACGGTGAGCACGACCTCGGCGGCACTCTTGCCTTTGTGCGGGCCGGACGGATACGGATCGACCGGGATACCTCGCCCGTCATCGTCGACCCGGCAACCACCGTCAGCGAGCAAGGTGACGTTGACACGCGTACAGAACCCGGCCATCGCCTCGTCGACGGCATTGTCGACGACCTCCCAGATGAGGTGGTGCAGGCCCTGCAGACCAGTCGATCCGATGTACATACCGGGTCGTTTGCGCACCGGATCGAGGCCTTCGAGGACCTGAATATCCTTCGCGCCATAGTCGGTGGAGGGCTGTTTGGAGATGTCTGACATGTTCTTTTCCTTCGCCTCGGCGTGATCGATCGCCTGCGCTGATCTTTCACCGTTCAACGGACGACTCCAGATGGCTTCGCGCATCCCTCACGGTGCGCAAAGGTCCAGCTCAGAAGCACTACACGAGCGGTGATCGTATTCTGCTAGAAGACTGCGGCGTGGCCCGCACAAGGCGATAATCGCGATACGCCGAGTCTACCAACTGGGTGTCACAAAGTTGGGGAACTTCGGCCACTGAGCCGCAGCGATGGCATCGCTGCGACGCTGACGGCGCAAGCCTGCCAGCGTCGGGGGGTTACCGCCGCGGCCGACCCCCTGGATGACCGCGCTGGCTTCCAGCGACGCGCACGTTGATGGACGTCAGTTCGCCGCAGCCGTTCGCGCGTAGCGCGTTCAACAGATCGGCCTCGAGAAAACGCACCTGCGTTGCCCACGCCGGCTGATCGACTTCGACGAACAGCGTCCGCTGGTCGATCTTGACGGGCTTGGTGTGCTCGGCGATCATCGGTCCGACGATCTCTGCCCATGCCCCGAAGACACCGCGGATCATTCCAGTCTGGCCGGCCTCCAATGAGCGCACGACTGCATGCAAGCCATCGCTCAGGGGACGGGGTTCGCTGCTCATGACACCACCGTACCTCTCACGATCCGCAGCACCGTCGCCGCTCCGACGTCTGGCGGGAGCACATCGGCGGACGTCAACACCACCTGTCCGGCCGGCAGATGCTGCAGCAGCGCCGCCGCACGACGGGGATCGAGTTCTGATAGCACATCGTCGAGCACCAGTAGCGGAGGACTGCCGATGCGATCCGTCACCAGTCGATGTGCAGCCAGTTTGATCGCCAGCGCCAGACTGCGTTGCTCGCCCTGCGACGCATGCGTTCGCGCCGGCATCGCCGCCAGGGCGATGTCGATCTCGTCACGATGCGGACCGATGAGCGACAGTTGCCGACGCACGTCGTCGGAGCGGTTGTCGGCCAAGGCGACTGCCAAACCCGTCCGTCGCCAGAGTGGATCGTAGATCATGTCGATCCGCACGTCGACGTCGATGAGGTCACGGTAGGCGGCGGACACAAGGGGCACAAGATCGCGCAGCAGGTCGGCTCGTGCCGTCCCGATAACCTCGCCGGTTGTTGCGAGCTTCGAATCCCAGACGTCGAGGGTGAAGGCGACATCGGCGGAAAGTCGCCCTGCGACCTGCTTGAGGAGCACGTTGCGCTGCCGCACGATGCGATCGAGATCGCGCAGATCGGTGTCATACTTCGGCCGGAGGGCAACGAGTGTCTCGTCGAGGAAGTCGCGGCGGATACCAGGGCCACCCTTGATGAGGTTCAGGTCGTCAGGTGCAAAGACGCTGACGCGGAGCACGCCGAGCAGATCACGGCTGCGCTGCAACCGCTGTTTGTTGACGAGCACACGGTTACGGCCGCTGCGGTTGATCTCGCACTCGATCAACAGCATCCGACCGTCTTCGTGTTCCACGTGGGCCCGCACGATCGCCTGATCGGTGCCGACCCTGACGAGCGCCTCGTTCGGAGCTCCACGGAAACTGCTCATCGTTGCCATCCAGCCGATCGCCTCGACGAGGTTCGTCTTGCCCTGGCCGTTGTCGCCGATGACAGCCGTGATGCGATCGGTCAACGACAGCGACGCCTGTACGTAGTTGCGAAAGTCCACGAGTTCGAATTGGCGGACGATCATCGGCAGGAGGCAGCAGGCTCGATGCCTGATCGAGTATCGGTCGGCGAGACGCTCAGGGAACGCGAACTGGCATCAGGAGGTACAGGAAATCGGGATTGCCGACCTCGCGCACCACAGCAGCTTTCAGTGAATCGAGCGTTTCGAGCGTCACGTCCTCGCTGGTGGCGGCATCGACCCCTGACGACAGGTAGTCGGGGTTGAAGGCGACGGTGATCTCGGAGCCTTCGAGCGTGGCATCGATGTCGTCGCTGGCATTGCCGACGTCCTGGGTGATGGCGCTGAGGCGGACGTGGTCCGTTCCGAGTTCGAGCCTGACCGGTGTTGCGTCCTTGGCGAGGATGCGCACACGGCGGATCGCTTCGAGGAGCGCATCTTTCGAGACGGTCAGTTTGTTTGGGTATGAAGCCGGGATCAGCTGACGGTAGTTGGGGAACTCGCCTTCGATCAATCGGGTCGTCAATCGGGTCGAGCCGATCTCGAATGTTGCATCGCGCTCCCCCAGGCGCAGGGTGAGCTCCGTGGCCCCACCGAGCAACCGGGACAACTCGTTGAGCGCTCTGGATGGTACGAGGACTTTCTGGTCGGTCGCCAGTACCGACGTGCCGCGCAGATCGCGGACCGCCAGACGATACGAATCGGTGGCGACGAGCCGCAGACCGTCCCCTTCGGCGGCTAGCAGCACACCGGTGAGAATCGGACGGGCCTCGTCGGTGCTGGCCGCTCGCACTACTTGACGCAGCGCCTCACCGAAGGCTGCAGCCGGCAGTGTGACGGCGGTGGCGGCAGGCGCCGGCAACCGGGGGTAGTCATCGACCGAGAGCGGCCGCAGCGAGAACTGTGAGCGCCCAGCGCTGATGCTGACATTGTCGTCGGTGGTCTCGACTTCGACCTTGCCGGCTCCGAGGGCTCTGACGATGTCGCTCGCCAGCTTGGCCGGCAGCACCGTTGCACCATCGACTTCACCGCCGACGCTGATCTCTAACTGGATCGTCAGGTCGAGATCCGTTCCGGTGATCACCAGGCGGTCGCCCTTCAGTTCCAGCCGGACCCCGGACAGTACCGGCAATGATCCAGTGCGGCCAGTTGCGGCTCTGCCAGTTGCGGCCAACGCTTCGGCCAACGCATCTCGTTCGCATCGGAACTTCACGGAGTCATGTCCTTCGTAATTTCGGTAGGTGGCTGCACGCTGCGTTTCATGCAGGTCAGGGGGTTATTGGATGAACGGCAAATGTACAAATGGTAATAGCGGTAATAGGGCCTGTGGATTGTGGACAAGACCTTATCCACGCAGGTCGGAGGACATGTGGAGAGCGCGCGAGTTACGCACCGATGCCCACAGGTGACGAAATGACAGCGATGTGAGATGTGTGCGAGTCGGAGTTGTCCCCGGTATCGCGACCTTCGTCCCCAGGATGACCCCCATGTCGTTCACACCTGCTTCAAACGCTGGATCAGGTCCGTGACCTGGTCGTAAATTGCCTTACGCTCTTTCATCAACCGTTGCACCTTGTCAACGGCGTGGATCACGGTGGTGTGGTCCCTGCCGCCGAATTCTCGGGCAATCGCCGGGTAGGACATGTCGGTCTGGTCTCGGAAGATGTACATCGCGATCTGGCGGGCGGTCACGAGCGGGCGTTGGCGGCTCTTGCCCTTGAGGGCGTCGACCGGGTGTCCGAGGTAGTCGCTGAGTTCGGCGAGCAACTCCGGCCCGGAGCGCACCTTTGGCTGGGAATGCGACAGCAGATCGGCGAGCAACTGCTGGGCTAGGTTGACCGAGATCGGAACCCGGTTGAGGGTGGCGTAGGCGCCCACACGAATCAGTGCACCTTCGAGCTCGCGGATGTTGTTGGTGATATTCGTGGCGATGAACTCCAACACCTCCGACGAGATGTGGACCTGATCGCGCTCTGACTTGTTACGAAGGATCGCCAGGCGTGTCTCCAGGTCCGGTGGCTGGATGTCGGTGATCAGTCCCCATTTGAAGCGACCGCGAAGCCGGTCTTCGAGCGTCGGGATGTTGTCTGGCATGCGATCGGAGGAAATGATGATCTGTTTGTTGGCGCCGTGGAGCACGTTGAAGGTGTGGAAAAACTCCTCCTGCAGGCCCTCCTTACCCTCCATGAACTGAATATCGTCGATCAACAACACGTCAATATCGCGATATCGCCGCTTGAAGTTGGTGGTGGTGTTCGTGCGGATGGCGTCGACGAATTCGTTCAGGAATGTCTCGGTCGAGACATACCTGACGTGGTAGTGCGCGTAGTTCTGGTTGACGTAATGGCTGATGGCATGTAGCAGATGAGTCTTGCCGAGGCCGGCAGATCCGTAGATGAACAGTGGGTTGTACGATCTGGCCGGCGTTTCAGCGACGCGCAACGCCGCAGCAAGGGCGAACTGGTTCGATGCTCCTTTCACGAAGGTCTCGAATGTGTAGCGCGGATTCAGTTCGTTATATGATGCAGTTGCACTTTCTTGACGCTGACCAGGTCCAACGCGCTCTTGCGGCGGTTGTTGGCGGGAGCCAGGCTGCTCAGGCGTGTCGTCGTACTCGCCACCGTGGGGTGTGACTTCGACGATCAGTTCGAGGTCCGCCGAGCCGATTTCTTCGAGTGCGTCACGCACCAGCGGGAGGTAGCGCGTGAGAATTTTGTCGCGGACGTGAGAACTCGAGACCGTCAGGACGAACGGGGAGCCGACCCCCGGCAATGCGGCGGCGTCTTGAAATGTCGACAACCAGACAGCTTCGGAAACCTGCGCGCGAAGCAGTTGGGCGGTTGCTGTCCACACCTGTTCGTGGTCGCTCACCAGCACCTCCGTTGTTGCCGACCAGGCTCCGTCCACAACATGTTCCACAGCTGTGGACAACGAAGCCGGTTCGACCTGGGTTGTGCACCATATCATCGTCCTTCAGGGGTGCTCTCCCGGTCACCGGCTTGCAGTGGGGGCGATCCACGACGGATGAGCCCGGTCGGGTGGTGCCGCGCCAACTATGGTTGTCCGGTTGCCGCTTGCGGAGCCGGGGCGTAGGGTGATCGTTGCGTTGCGCGACCATGTGTACCGTCGCGCAATTTTGTCGACGATGACGCTGACTCCAATGGGAGCGGCGTGAGGAGGAATGGGTGAAGCGCACTTTTCAGCCGAACAACCGCAGCAGGAAAATGAAGCATGGCTTCCGTCACCGGATGAGCACGCGCGCAGGTCAGGCGATCATCAAGTCCCGCCGCGCCCGTGGTCGGGCCAAACTGTCGGCCTAAGCATCGAATCGATCCGCGACCAGAAGAGCTTTCAGTTACTGCGCTCCCATGGGAAGCGGGTAAGTGTCGGCGATCTATGGGTTGTCGCTGTGGTCGGTACCGGTCAGGACTCGGCACGGCTCGCCTTCGCCATTGGGCGAACGGTGGGTAACGCCGTTGTTCGCAACCGGTTGCGGCGACGCCTTCGTGCTCTGTTGAGCACTGAAGTCCACCCTCGACCAGGCGTTTACCTGGTCGGTGCCAGACCTGGTGCTGGCCAGCGGAGTTTCAACGAACTGGCAGTGATGATGTCCACGATTTTCTCCCGTCTCGAACGACTGTCCTGATGTTTCAGCGCGCGTGTGTTCGCCTGATCCATGTGTATCAGCATGCGCGTGAAGGTCGACCGTCGCCGTGCCGTTTCTATCCGAGTTGCTCGAGCTATGCAGTGGAGGCATTCGAGACGCACGGATCGGTTCGCGGCTCGTGGCTCACGCTGCGCCGCCTTGCCCGCTGCCGTCCGTTCGGCCCTTCTGGCTATGACCCTGTTCCGGAGCCAGTCGCTCCCGTCCTGAAATGAGACACGATGCTTGCTTCTTGGTATGACCCCGCCGCCAAACTCGCGGCCAAGCTCATTGCCGGTTTTTACGCGCTGACGAACAGCTACGGGCTGTCGTTGGCGCTCGTCGGCGTTGTCGTCATCGTGCTGTTGACACCGTTGACGCTGAAGAGCACCAAAGGCATGCTCGAGATGCAGCGCCTGCAACCGGAAATGAAAAAGCTGCAGACACTGCACCGCGGTGATCGTCAGAAACTCAACGAAGAGATGATGAAGCTCTATCAAGAGCACAAGGTCAACCCGTTGGCCAGTTGTCTTCCGTTGTTGGCCCAGATGCCGGTTTTCCTGTTGATGTTCCGTGTCATCCGCGGCCTCGCCAACCGCGTCAGCGGCGGAGGCTTCGTCCCGAAGTATGTCGCCGCCAACTCGGAGATCTACAAGGCGTTGGCTGCGAGCGGCAAGGTCAACGGCATTCAGGCGGGTCCAGCGAAAATGCTGTCCTTCGGCCTTGACTTGTCGCAGTCACCAGCAGCCGTGATGAGAGTGGATTTCGCCAAGGGGCTGGTCTACGCACTGCTGATCATCTTCCTCGGCTTCTTGTACTGGTGGCAGCAGCGTCAGATCGCCAGCCGACAGATCAACCCGACGATGTCGGCCCAACAGCAGAAATTGATGCAATACCTGCCGGTGTTCTTCGCCGTCTTCCAACTGTTCCTGCCGACCGCACTCGTCATCTACTACATCAGTCAAACGATCTTGCGAATCGCACAGCAGGGCTATATCACCAAGCGTTTCTACAAGGGTGACGATTCACTCGGGAAACAGGCAGCAGCCGCCGGCGCTCACGCCCGTGAGTTGGCGCAGGCCGACAAGGCGGACAAGGCCAAAAAACCTTCGACGGGGACGACTCCGGCAAAGTCGAGGGAGCGGCGGAGTCCGACTTCCCGTGCAAACCCAGGTGCCAAGCAACCTGGCGTCAAGCAGACGGGGATCAAACAGTCGGGGCCGACGAATCACCGTCAACAACCAGGCAGGCCGAGCGCTCCTGGAAAGCCGTCGACGAACCGCCCCGCCGCTGGTTCGCGGCACCCGAAACCGAATAAGAAATAGCCAGATCAACAAGTAGCACCGTCATCTCAATCGAAAGGTTCCCCAATATGGAGTGGGTTCAGACAACCGGGCGTTCAGTCGCCGAAGCAAAAGAAGCGGCACTCGATCAACTCGGCGTCGCCGAGGACGATGCAGAATTCGAGGTACTCGATGAGCCACGCGCTGGTCTCTTCGGCCGCGTTCGCGGCGAGGCGCGCGTTCGTGCCCGGGTACGGCCGACCGCACCGCGCGCCAAGAACGAACGGCGCGATCGCAAGAAGGCGGACCCCGCAACGGTCAGCGCTGAACCCACAGAATCGACCGTTCGCCCCACTCACGAATCGACAACTCCCCCGAGGCGTTCGACCTCGCCTTCGCGATCGTCGTCACCTCGTGATCAGCGTGAGCCACGTGATCAGCGTGAGCCACGGCCCGGCAGCGATCCCGTCGATCCAAAGGCTGTCGGAGAGCAGGCCGTCACCTTCCTGGATGGGCTCGTCACTGCATTCGGTCTTGCCGGCACCAGTTCGCTGCAGCAGGACGGAGATGATCTCGAGATCACCGTCGACGGGCAGGATCTCGGCATCCTCGTCGGCCCCCGCGGTGCGACGTTGCTGGCCATCCAGGATGTCACCCGCGTCGCCAGCCAGCGGCGCCTCGGCGACCACTCGACTCACCTGCGTGTCGATATCGCCGGATATCGGGCCAAACGACGCGAGGCACTGACCCGTTTCACCGAGAAAGTCGTCGATGAAGTCAAGGCAACCGGCACAGCGCGTTCACTTGAGGCAATGCCTTCTGCTGATCGCAAAGTGGTTCATGATGCTGTTGGTGCGCTGACAGGCGTCAGTAGTCGGTCAGATGGCGAAGAGCCGAATCGGCGTGTGGTCATCGTTCCGTCCGTTGACTGAGTAGATGGTGACAACTGAATTGGTACGAGAGACGCTGCGCCTTGCGCAGCGTCTTGGTTTTTTCGGCCCAGGCGATCTGGAACCAGCGTTGTCGCATGCTGACCATTTCGTGCAGGCGATTCCCGTCGGCGCACAGCTGGTCACCGATCTCGGGAGTGGTGGCGGACTTCCCGGCCTAGTCATCGCTGCTGCCCGTGCTGAGCTGTCGGTCCGGTTGGTCGAACGACGTCAGACGAGGGCGGATTTCCTCGAACGGGCGGTGGGACGGCTGCAGATGGCCGATCGGGTGTCGGTGCTGACCGTCGACGTGACTGCCCTGCTTTTCGACAGTGACCACGCGAGTCGATCGGATGTTGTGACTGCCCGTGGGTTTGCTCACCCAGCAGTACTCGCCCCGTTGGCGGCTTCACTCGTTCGGCCCGGCGGTCTGATCGTCGTTAGTGATCCCCCAGGAGGTGCAGGTCATCGTCGTTGGCTCGATCTGCCGCTCGCTGACTGGTCGCTAAAGTTCGCCGGCACCGACGGTGTGGTGTCGGTGCTGCGCCGATCAGCAGTAATTCCGACGTCGTGACACAGTTCCACGTGAAACATCGGACACGACGACATAACCTGACGGAATGCGGCCTCCGTCGCCGGGTAAGCGACCGTTCACTGTTTCACGTGAAACACGCATTGAGTTCCTCTGGTCACATCCCAGTACTGGTGCTCGGTCCACAGTATGGTGAACGCTGCCATGACTCACGTCCCAACGACTGAAGCGGCACCGGAGTCCACCAACGTGGATCCCCGTGTGACCGCGGAACGCCCCCCGCCACCGCCGCTGCCGCGGGTCTTTGCTGTGGCCAATCAGAAGGGTGGGGTCGGCAAAACAACGACGACCATCAACGTTGGTGCCTGCCTCGCCGAACTCGGCTACCGGACACTGGTCATCGATCTAGATCCGCAGGGGAATGCCTCAACCGGACTTGGTGTGGATCACCGTGGTCTCGAGACGTCGATGTATCACGTCATCATGCATGAGACGCCGCTGGAGAACTGCGTCGAACCTGCTTCGATCAAGAACCTCTTCGTTGCGCCGGCCAGTCTTGAGCTTGCTGGCGCCGAAATCGAACTCGTTGCAGCGTTCAGTCGAGAACTGCGCCTGCGGCGCGCCATCGACGCAGTGCTCGATGACTACGACTACATCCTCATCGATTGTCCGCCGTCACTGGGCCTGTTGACCGTGAACGGTCTGGCCGCCGCCCGCGAAGTCATGGTTCCGATCCAGTGCGAGTACTACGCCTTGGAGGGCCTCGGGCAACTCCTGCGCAACGTTGACCTCGTCAGACGAAGCCTCAATCCGACGCTCGAGGTCAGCGTCATCGTCTGCGTGATGTACGACGCGCGGACCAAGCTGTCGGATCAGGTCGTCAGTGAAGTTCGCGAGCACTTCGGAGACAAGGTCTGTCGTGCGGTCGTTCCTCGAACAGTGCGGTTGTCCGAGGCCCCATCGTTCGGCCAGCCGATCATCACCTTCGATCCCAGTTCCCGGGGCGCCATTGCCTACCGGGACGTTGCGAAGGAGGTCAGTCGTGGCGCGACTCGGCGGACTCGGTAAGGGACTGGATGCGTTGATTCCGACGCACGCCTCAGGTGGTGGATCTGCTGTCGAGATGGGTTCACTCCTCGTCGATGTGCCGCTCGACGCCATCGTCCCCAACCCTCATCAGCCCCGACTTCACTTCGACGAGGCGACACTGGATGATCTCGCGGAATCGATTCGTCAGATCGGTGTTCTCCAGCCGATCATCGTGCGACCGTTGGACGATCATCGGTTCGAGCTGGTCGCTGGTGAGCGTCGTTGGCGAGCGGCGAGACGTGCCGGACTGCACAGCGTTCCGGCGATTGTCCGCACGATGGAAGAATTGGCGTCGGTCGAACAGGCGCTCGTCGAGAACCTCCACCGCCAGGATCTCACCGCCCTCGAAGAAGCGTCGGCGTATCAACAGTTGATCGAAGACTTCAGCCTGACGCACGAACAAGTGGCGTCGCGCGTCGGAAAGAGCCGTAGTGCGGTGACCAACACGTTACGGTTGATGCAACTGCCGGGATCCGTGCAACAGTTGGTCGCCGACGGTCGTCTGAGCGCAGGGCATGCCAGGGCATTGCTCGGGAGCGACGACCGTAAATTCCAGGAACAGCTTGCTCGACGTGTTGCTGAGGATGGGAGTTCGGTCCGCTTCGTCGAGGAAGCGGTCAAGAAGCGCAGCATCGCACCGACCACTCGAACGGCAGTGGCTCCGACGTTGCGTGCACCCGGCTTGTTGGAACTGGAAGAACTCTTGTCCACACACCTGGATACGCGTGTCAATGTGGCGATGAGTGGCAAGCGGGGCCGAATCGCCATCGACTTCGCCGACCTCGAAGATCTGGAACGCATCTATCGCGTGATGACCGAAGGACACGCCGAAATTGGGCAGCAGCTCGCCGGTCCGAACTGACGGAACAGCGATGCCACTCGGCCACACCCTCAGGCTCACAGCTACACTCCTCACAGTGTGTGCGTAAACTGTGGATAAACCCTCGCCTCGAACCGTCGAGCTATGCGTTACCCTCACCGGCGAGCCAGCCGGCAAGGGCGTCGGTCAGCGCTGCTGCCACCGTCGGTGCGTGGTCGAGCACCTGCCTGATCGGACCCAGCGAGCAGATCACCGCCGGCATCCGTGTTTCGCGCAGTGCCGTCAGTCGCTCGCCGACGAGATGTACTCCGGCGAACAGGTGGCGATTCTCCAATGCGGTCACGCAGCGAAAGGCCAGTGATCGCCCGCCGACCGATTCGAATGCCTCGACAGAATAGAAGCTGACCTTGGGACGTCGGGTGGCGACTTCCAGGCCGAGGTAGACGTGCGCCTCGAACATATTGGCGGTGCCGGACTGGACGAAAGGGTCCGGTTCATCGACGGGTACGACGAGGCTTCCGCTGGCCCGTAACTGTTGGGCGATCGGCCTGACGACCGCACTGAGACCGCCGTAGTGGCCAATGACGACCCGCGTATCACGGAGTCCACGGCCGGGGGTCGTTCTCGCTGCCTCCTGCTGGCGGAGCATGGCGACGCCAGGACCTTCGCCTGTGTGACCGCTGAGGCGTGTCAGTACGTTCAGCGTCGCCACGCCGAACACTCCGTCGGTGACGAGTCCCGTGTTCCGCTGGAAGTCGAGCAGTGCTAGTTCGGTGTCGGGGCCGAAGATGCCGTCCACCCTGCCGCCGTCGAAGCCGAGCAGCGCGAGGCGTCGTTGCAACTCACTGACGTCGTCACCGCGCTGGTGGGGCACGGTATGGAACAGGGGTCGCTCGCCGAGAGTTCGGCCGGCCTCGATCAGCGCCAACCAGGTCTGTGGGTTGCAGGTCCCATCCGCATGCAACCCGCGGGAACGTTGGAATTGTCGTAGTGCCTCGGCGGTCGCGTCGGCGAACTCGCCGTACTCGTGAGGTGGAATCGTCAAGCCGGCTGCGCGCAGGCGACGCTGTACGTCTCGTACAGCGTCGCCGCGGGGGAGCGGAGAGGGAAGGCCCTCGATCAGTGAGCTGCCCCGAGGAATTCCGACAGCTCGCTGAGCAGCGCCGCCTTCGGCTTTGCACCGACGATGCGCTTTTGGACGGTGCCGTCGTTGAACACCAGCAGCGTGGGAATGCTCATGACGTTGAACCGCAGCGCCAGATCAGGATGCTCGTCGATGTTCAACTTGGCGATGATGATTTCGTCGGCACGCTCTTTGGCAACTTCGCTGAGCAGCGGGGCGATGGCTTTGCACGGGCCGCACCACTCCGCCCAGAAATCGACGACGACGGGTTTCGTAGCAGCATTGATGACCTCATCAAATGTTGCAGCAGTCAGGGTGACAATACCTTCGGCCATGGGAAGGTCCTTTCGATCGGGCATCAAACGCTACTGCTTCCAACCACGGCGATGGACGTAACATTCCCGGCGTGCGCCGCTGCTGGTCGTGACTACTAGAGCGGATTGGCCTCCAGCCAGCGCTCACAATCGATCGCCGCCATGCAGCCAGAGCCGGCCGCGGTGATCGCTTGACGGTAGGTGTGGTCTTGGACATCGCCGCAGGCGAAGACACCGTCGATATTGGTGTGGCTGGAACCGGGCCTGGTGACGAGGTAGCCGGCATCATCCATGTCGAGGATGCCTTTGAACAGGTTTGTGTTCGGAGAGTGGCCAATTGCCACGAAGAGTCCAGTCACAGCGAGTGTGGTGGTTTCTCCCGTCTTGAGATTCTGAACGACGACGCCCTCGAGCTTGTGGTCGCCGACAAGGTCGGTGACCTGCGAATCCCATACGAATGCCATCTTTGGGTTGTCGAACGCACGTTCCTGCATGATCTTCGATGCCCTGAGGGTGTCTCGGCGGTGGATCAGTGTGACTGTGGTGGCGAACTTGGTCAGGAACGTCGCCTCTTCGAGCGCCGAGTCGCCGCCGCCGACGACTGCAATGTCATGACCGCGGAAGAAGAAGCCGTCGCAGGTCGCGCAGGTCGAGAGTCCGTGGCCGAGCAGCCTCGCTTCGGAGTCGAGCCCGAGCATCAACGACTGCGCACCGGTCGAGACGATGATCGAATCGGCGAAATACTCGTCGCTACCCACGGTTACCTTGAAGGGACGCTCACTGCAGTCGATTGCGGTGACCTTGGCGGTGATGAATTCAGCACCGAAACGCTCGGCCTGCGCACGAAAGTTGAACATCAACTCCGGACCCTGGATGCCCTCCGGGAAGCCGGGAAAGTTCTCGACCTCGGTGGTGAGCATCAGTTGACCGCCGGGCTGGTCGCTGGTACTGGATGGCTCGCCTTCGATGATCAGCGGGGCAAGGTTGGCCCGAGCGGTATAGATCGCCGAGGTCAGGCCGGCGGGACCTGAGCCGATGATGATGACATGACGCGTGCTCACGAGAGGCACTCCTGTGTTTTGGACGAGAACATTTGGCGAGAACTGCGAGGATCAGCTCTCGGGTGTCGGGTGTCGCTTGCTCATGAAGAGCAGACCACCGGCGATGAACACGACGCCGAGGAACAGATAGGAGATCCATACTGCCCGTGCGTGCCGTGGACGATCGCCAACGGGAAGCAGCGCGACGACCCACTGCAGCCCTCGTGTCAACAGGATCAAGACGAGAATTAATCCCACCGTCGCAGCGACGGCGATCAGTAGGCCGTAGACCACGGCCCGAACGATCGTGACGAGTTTGTCCGTCGTTTTGCTGCGGACCGTTCCGACCACACGTTCGACCAGTTCGGCCGTCTGCTTCGGCCATTCCGGATTGCCAATCGGATTCAGTCCCATGGCGATAGCTTACGGGGAGCCGGGCGTCGAGGCGAAACGACCATGACCACTGGCGACTCCCGCCCGTGATCAGGCCTGTACCTGCGTCAGCACTGAACAGTTCGGTCCGTAGACCGTGCCGAGACCGACGCCGTCGGATCGCCGATGAACGATCACGTCGGCCGGTTGGCCGTTGAAGAACACGGGACCGAGATCGATGGCGTCGGCAGTGGTGTCGCACGGAGTACTCGACGGTGTCGGGCTGGGTGACAGCGCCGTCGACGTGCTGACCGAGCCAGCCGTGGTTCCGGCCGTCGTCGTTCGGGTACCAGCGGCGATCGTCGGGCGAGATGTCGCAGCGATGGATGCCGATGCAATGGTGGTCTGGGGCACGACCAGCACCGGACTGCCACCTGGACCCACCGGCACATTCGCAGCGGTTCCGGCGGTTGTCGCCGCACTTTCAGCGGAGAAGCGTTGCTGGATGAAGACCACGACGTCGTCGTCGGTGGACAACACGGGGAGAGCAGCGACCGCCCCCGCGGCAGCGGTGCCGCTGACGCCGCCTGATGCAGTTGCCGAGGAGTCGCCGGCTCCGGAGTTCGTCGCCGCAGCGTCCCCGCTGGCGCCGGCCGGTACCTGTTCGACACCCACCTTCGCCTGTTGCTGTTCTGTCGGTGTCGCTTCGGGGGCAGGGGATCGGTTTGCCGGTGCAGTTCCAGACGCCTCAGCGATTGCCGGCAGAACATTCGTCGTTGCGGACGTCGACGACTTCGTGTCGTTGTTCCTACTGGTGAGTGTGGTGATGCCGACGACGGCCAAGGCGACCGCTGCGGCGATGCTGAGCGTTCGTTGCCTGACACGGCGTTGTCGACGTTGGTCGAGTGACGTCACCCGGCCATGTTCGACAGTCGCCATCGCGGTCACCTGGGCGGTCGCGGTTGTCGTCGCGGTTGTCGGCGGACGATACAACTCGTCATAGACCGCCAGTGCAGCGCTGATATCTCGCTCGATCGCAGCGACGGCGTCGGTGTCACGTTCTTCGGCGGCATTCTGGGCGCCATCGTGGAGTTCGGAGCGCAGTGCCGAAAATCCCCTCGCCCGTTCGATCACCGGTTGGTCCAGTTCGGCGGCGCGGCGCTCGGCGTCGTCGAGTTGGCCGTCGACATAGGCACTGGCGACCTCGTCGAGCCGTTGGGAGGCGTCGACTGGACGGGGCGCGTCGGTCGGTTCGGGGGAGTCGGAGGGGTCGCTGGTCATGTTTCGTCGTCCTGCGGGGGGAGCGGAGGTCGCAGAGGTATTGGACGCCGCGCCAGGTCTGGTTTGTTCCCGACGATGTCGGCGAGCAGACTTCGGCCTCGGGCGATGCGTGACTTGACCGTGCCGATCGGGGCATCGAGCCGTTCGGAAATCTCCCGGTAGTCGAGGTCGCCGACATCTCGCAGGACCACCGCAAGCCGGAATTCCTCCGGCAACTGCCTCAGCGCGGCCGTGATCTCGAGGCGGACTGTCGTCGAGTCATCACGCGACACCACCGATGGCTCGACGATCGATGTCGGTTGCTGAGAATCCATCGCTCTGTCGAGACTTGTCGCCGGCCGGCGTGAGGAGTAGCGCAGGCCGTCCAGGCAGGCGTTCGTCGCCACCCGGTGCGACCACGTGACGAACGACGATCGCCCGTCGAAACGATCGAGGCCGCGAACAATAGCGATCAATGCCTCCTGCGTTGCGTCCTCTGCGTCTTGGGCGTTCGCACACATCCGCCGGCACACGGCGGCCAGACGAGGACGGTGCTGGCGCAGCAGTTCTTCCATCGCCAGGCGGTCACCTGCACGCGACCTCGAGACCAGCAGGTCGTCGGATTCGGCTGCCATCGGCGTCTGACGCTCAACCGGCGCTGAGCGAGATATCGGTGATCGTGGCGCGGTAGGGATGGTCGCCGGAGCACTTCGGATCGACCGGCAGTCGCTGGATCCATACGAGCATGTAGCTCGCCGCCGTGTCGGGAATCGCAAAGACAGCGTTCGGATCCGTTTGGCTGCTTGCCTTGGCGACGACGGGTTGGCCCCAGTCGGCAAGCGTTGTGGGGGCAGCGGCTGCATCGGAGGTGTAGATCGAGGCGATCCACGGGGGCTGGAGAAAGTGGATTGTCAACGTCGCAGCGCCAGAACCCTGCAGGGGAATGGAGAAGCCGACACCCTGTTTGGCCCCGAGGTAGGTGTTTTGATAGCACTCGGTACTCCACGTCGTCGCCGACGAATCGTCGAAGAGGTTCGGGAGTTGGGCGCTGTTCTCGCTGCCGTCTCCCGCTGGGTCGAAGACCCGGGCCTGACCGGCGGAAAATGCCAACGGCCCGGCCTTCGTAGCCGTCGACGGAGCTTGCGTCGCGCCGCCTGCACCGGGCGCGGCGACCGATGTCGTCGGCTTGGCAGTGTCACTACTGCTGAGGCTCGACCACAGCACGGCGATGAGGATCAGGGCGACCAGCACCATGGCCCCGACGACGATCATCGACGGCATCCGGCGATGTTGGAACTGCCTCGCCGGCCGGCCATGGGTATCGACACCCTTCGACGGCGTCGGGATGCGATCGGGTATCGCGCGCACCGGGGGGTTCGTTCCCCCGCTGCTCCCCTGACGCTGCGTCACCTGGCGGGGTTGACCGGTGATCGGTGTCGGGTCCCGAGGAGCCGAGGCGACCCGGTCCAACGCCGAAATGATTGCAGCGCCGGACGACGGCCGGTCGTCAGGATTGCGGGCCAGCAGGCGATGGATGAGTTCAGCGAGACCGTACGGCAGGCTCGGCCGCAGCCGCCCGAGCGGTGTCGGATCACGTTGCAACCGGGCAAGGGCGATATCGGCGTCACTCTCGCCGTGGAACGGGACGCTGCCGGCAAGGCATTCGTAGAGCACCAACCCAAGCGAGTAGAGGTCGGCTCTGCCGTCCAGTTTGCGACCACGTACCTGCTCGGGTGACAGGTATTTGGCGGTGCCCATCATGATGTTGTCGCTGGTCAGGTCGGTCTCACCCGACGTTGCCTTGGCGATGCCGAAGTCGGTCAACAGTACGCCTCCCTCGCTCGTCAGCATGATGTTGCCCGGCTTGACATCGCGGTGGACGATGCCGGCGGAATGGGCTCTGTCGAGGGCGCTGGCGACTGCACGGGCGATGCGGATTGTCATTTCCGGCGACAACTGGTGGCGGTCGTCGAGCAGTTCGCGGAGTGATCGCCCCGGTACGTATTGCATGACGACGGCCTGGCGACCACGTTCGTCGACGGTGTCGTAGATCGCCACGATGTTCGGGTGGTTCAGGCTTGCAGCGGCGACGGCTTCACGCCGGAACCGTTCAGCGATCACCGGGTCTGATGCCAACTGCGGCTTGAGCACCTTGACAGCGACGAGGCGATTGAGGAGAAGATCCTGCGCCAGCCAGACCTCCGCCATCCCGCCCTGGGCGATGCGACGATCGAGCTGATAACGATTCGCCAGCAGTGGCGGGGATGGAGTAGTCGGCGTCACCGTATGCCGAGGCTAGTGGCCAGTAGCTGCCCACGTCTGGCATCCTGGACGGCACCGCCAGTGCGCCGGACGCACAACGGCTGGTGGCACGCATATCAGTCGAGCAGTAAGCAGCCCGGAACGCTTAACGCGGAACCTGGAAGGCGACGCCGATCGTGCCACGGCCGGCATGGGTGCCGACGACCGGGCCGATGTCACCGACGATCACATCGGCACCACCGGCGAGTTCCCTGACGCGTTCGGTAAAGGCATCCTTGTCGTCGCAGGCGGCCTGCAGGACGGAGAGATTCTCGACGGGCCCATACGACTTCACCTTGTCGATCAGGAACGTCAGAGCCTTGGACCGGGTGCGTTGCTTGCCACCCTCTTCGACCTTGCCGTCGCGTACCTCAATGATCGGCTTGATCGACAGAACGGAGGCCAGCATTGCCTTGGCCCCACCGATGCGGCCACCCTTTTTGAGGTTGTCGAGCGTGTCGAGGGCGCCCCACACCTTGGTCCGTTCGGCCAGATCATGGGCCGCAGCGGTAACGGTCGCCAGCGAGGCACCGTCGAGGCCGAGCCTGGCGGCGGCGACGGCGATGAGGCCCTGTCCGAGGGTGACAGATCGGGAATCGACGACGTTGACGGGAATGTCGGTGAACGAATTGGCGGCCAGTTGCGCCGACTGAGTCGTCGCCGACAGCGAACCGGACAGGTTGACGACGACGATGCCCGTCGCTCCCTGTTCCGCCATTCGCCGATAGGCCAGGTCGAATTCGCCTGGTGAGGGCGCTGCCGTTTCCGGCAGGGCGGATGACGCAGCGCAGCGCCTCCAGAATTCGTCCACACTGAGATCACGTCGATCGACAAATTCTTCTTCACCGAAGCGGATCGTCAACGGGACGATGTCGATTCCGAGTTCTTGGGCGAGGGCATCCGGCAAGTCGCAAGCGCTGTCGGTGACGATTCGTATGGTCACGAGTCGGGAATCTTATCTGATTGCATCACGATCACCCGCGTTTCATCGTCGTGTCGGCCGACTTCGTCATGACGATCGAGTCCGCCACCGGATTCGTCGTCATCGAACTGCGGCCGGATGACGCCGTTCGGACCGGTGTCGTCGTCCTGGTGTGCGTCGTCCTGGTGTGCGTCGTCCTGGTCTCGGCTTGTCTCGGAGCGCTTGACCGGATGACGCCCGAGCGAGGCGCTCGTTTCCTCCCTTCGGCGGCGTCGCGATCGCATGAAGTTCTGCAGCCACCAACTGGCGAGAATCACGAGCAGCGCCCCGGTGGCGACCTGCCCGAGCCCTGTCAGCACCGACGCACGAACCGTCAGCGTGCTTGGAGGTCCGAGGGCCTGTTTGCCGTCCGGCGTGAACAACTGCACTTGGACAGGGAATTCAGCGCCTGAGCGCGCCCTGACGCGGATGTTCGTCGAGGTGCGCCCGTTCGCCGACGTCCGTTTGCTGACCGTGATCACCTGGTCGTTGTCCAGAAAATCCATCTTTGCGCTCGAGAGCCGCAGCATGACCTTGAGGTCGACGTCGCTGGAGTTGTCGAGCACGAAGGGGATGTCGCTGGCGCGTCCGCCGATCGTGATGTGCCCGAGTGACGGATATGTCACGGACGATCGCAGGACGTCGAGATCCCCTCCGATCTGGTTGGCGTAGGCCAGGCGTTCGGCATTGGTGATGTCGTCCGCCGGATACACCTGCAGCAGACGCCGCCATATCGCCGGCCGGGGATCGACGCCGTCGGACGTCGTCAGCATCGTGGCGTAGCTGCTGATCTGGGAATTCACCGAGGTCAACGTGAATGCCGCCGATCGCAGATCGATCGGACTCGGATTGCTGACTCCGATCATCCGCATGTCGTCGACGTCGGTTCCCCGTTCGAGTTCGCTGAGCACACCGTCGACCGTGCGCAGAGCGATGTGTGGCGATTGTTGCAACAACGTGAAGACGTCCTGCAGCAGCGTCGGATCGATCGACCCGACGAGTCCGACGGAGACGACGACACCGCGGGCCGGCGCGTGCGCGGACGTGGTCAATTGTCGATCGCGTTCGATTCCGAGCGCCGTCAGATCAGCGACGATCAGATGAGCGGTAGCGATCGGGTCGTCCGTGGCCGCATGCAGGGAGGCGTCGACCGTCCGGTCGGTGATCAGTGCGGGAATCGTCTGATCGGTGCCGAGTTGGGCAGTGCCGAGTTGGACCTTGCCGATCTCGCCCGTCGGGGTTCCGACTGGCTGGAGAACGGCGGCCGATTGGCCGAGAACCACATGCTGCACGCCGAGCCCGCGCAGCAGCCCGAGTCCAGCGGCATCGGTGCCGGCGGGGATAAACCAACTGCTGCGTTTGGCGCTGTTGATACCGAGGCTTCCGACGAGTTGGTCCTCTCCGAGACGCAGTTGGTCGGTGAACGTCGACTGCATCCCGGCTGCTGCCGCCGCCGACGGATCCATCGAGACGGACGGCTCGGCGAGTAGTTCGTGTTGGTTGCCGAAAGTGGCGGCGACCTGCTTCAGTAGCGCCAGATCGGAAGCGGTGCCGCTGCGCTTGAGGCCGTCGAGCAACTCGGGGCGGATCACTGCGCTGATCGGCACCGTCGTCTGTTGCAGGAACCCGGCCAGCGCCGACAACTGTGTTCTGGCGACGTCGCTGACAACAGTGGTGCCGTTCGACTGCAACGTCGGGGGACTGTCGATGCTGAACAGCCAGCCGACCGACACCGTGCTCGGAGTGACGTCCTGGCCGAGACGCTCGACGAACGTCGACAGTTGGGCGAGCGTTCCCTTGGTGTCACTGTCGCGCAGTTCGATCGACAGCGGGTACAGGCCGGGGTCCTTGAGCCGCAATTTCGTCTTCAACCGGGTCGCCGACTGCGTAGGAATCGGCAACACGAGCGCACCACTGTCGTCTCTCGCCAAACCTTTGACCGGGAACGAGATGGCGGCAGCAGAGACACTCGGGAGATGGCCCCCGACGATCGTGGCGACGTCGCCACGGCTGTTCACGGGTGGGTAGGCGGTCACGACGATGACACCGTCTGTCGGCACCTCGCCGACTGCGCTGACGACGATCGGCAGTGAGTCGTCCTGCTGAATGGACAGCGGCACACTGACGAGGCGGAGCTGCACGGTTGCAGCTTGGGCCCGAGCGACGCCCGTCGCTGCCGTGCCGAAGACGACCGCCAGCATCGTCACGACCAGCAGCAGGGTTGACCCGCGAACGAGGCGAGGCGTCGAGGAAGCGGTGCTGACGTCGGCTATCAGTTCAGACATCGTCGCTCAGACATCGTGATCAAGGGCGCGTTGCATGACCGTCAATTGCTCGGTGAGCAGGACGAAGCCGCATTCCTCGTAGAGCCGAAGTGCTGCAAGGTTGTCGACCTGGGTATTAACCGTCATCGTCGTCGCCCGCCAACGTCTCGCCCACACCTGAGCATCGACGACCAGTCTGCTGCCGACACCTCGTCGCTGTGCTGCCGGGTTGACAGCGAGCCGCTGGAGAAAACTCGACTTTCCTGCCCTGCCGGCGACCGTGTAGCCGATCGGTGCGTCGTTCGACTCGTCGACGGCAACGCGAAGACGGTGGGCCGGCGTGGCGTTCATGGCGTCGCTGATCGATGTCGCATCGAGCCCCCAGCCGGGTTGGAAGGCCTGGCGATCAAGGAAGGCGAGTCGTGCGAGTTCGCTGTCGGTCCCTCTTCGAAGGTGAACGTCACCGGTACGGCGAGGTGTCGGCGATGCTGCCCGCTGGGTCGTTCGCGAGGTGAACTGCGGCGGCAATGGGGCGCGCAGGAGCGCAAGCGATTGCACAGCAACGAACCCGATGGCGTCGTAACTGCGGCACGCAGACGCGTGTAGAGCACCACTGCGGACATGGGAGTAACCCATCCGGCGCAGCTCGTTCAACCACGTTCTGAGCAGCGAAGACGGCACGTCACTGCCCTGATCGACGGTCACGAGGTGGGCGATCGACGGTTCGCCGGGCCATGGTCTGACACGTGCCGCGCAGCCTGCTCCACGAAAGATCTGGGCGTTCGAGCGCTCGGTCGGAGAATCGGCTTTGGTCACCGGTTCACGACGGTAGCGTCCGTACGGTGACCGTGCTCTTCGCGACCCACCAGTCATACCTCGAACATCTCACGGGATCCCACCATCCTGAGCGCCCGGAACGCCTGCAAGCGGTGTTGCAGGGCGCCAAGGAGACCAGTGTCGCCGACGCCCTGGTTGCCCTCGATCCGCAGCCGGCGACAAAGCAGGACCTCGAACGGACGCACCCGCTGAGCTACATCAACCGTGTCGAGGCGATCTGCGCCGCCGGTGGCGGGCGGCTCGATCCTGACACGACGCTGTCCAGTGGATCGTGGTCCGCCGTCCTCCACGCTGCCGGCGCCGGCTTGACCGCCGTCTCTGCGCTCGAGCGTGGCGAAGCCGCTGCCAGCGCAGCGTTCTGTGCCGTACGCCCTCCTGGTCATCACGCCACCCGCAACGAGCCGATGGGATTCTGCGTCTTCTCAAATGTTGCCGTCGTTGCCGCGTCCCTCGCTGCGCGTGGCGAGCGGGTCGTCATCGTCGACTACGACGCCCACCATGGCAACGGAACGCAGGACATCTTCTACCGGGACCCGAACGTGCTCTACGTGTCGTTTCATCAGTGGCCGTTGTATCCGGGGACCGGACGGATCGAGGAGACGGGTGCCGGAGCGGGTGTCGGCACGACGCTGAACGTACCGCTGCCGCCGGGTGCGACCGGTGATTCTTATCTCAGGGCGTACGATGCGGTCGTCGCCCCGGTCGTCGAAGCCTTTGGCCCGACCTGGCTGATCATCTCGGCAGGCTTCGATGCCCACCGGCTCGATCCGATCACCGATCTCGGCCTGACATCAGCGGATTACGCGACCTTGACAGCCAGGCTGCTGCAACTGGCGCCGGCGGGACGACGACTGGTGGTGCTCGAAGGCGGATACGACCTCGACGCCTTGCGGATGTGCAGTGCCGCCGTGCTCGCAGCGCTCGAAGGTGTCGATGCAGCCCCTGAAACAGGCACGGGCGCCGGCCCGGGTGCTGATGTCGGCGATCGTGTCGCCGCCTATTGGCGCCAGACCGGACTGCTCACGAGCGACTAACGGCCTGATGTGGCGGATGTGCCAACGGACGGATGCGCCTGCTCGATGGATGTTTGCTGATGGATGTACTCCTCGATGGATGAGGCTCGACAGCGCGAGGTGACCGGACGGTTCGCTCCGAGTCCCACCGGCGAACTGCATCTCGGCAACCTGCGCACGGCACTCGTTGCCTGGTTGTCCGCCCGTTCGCAGGGTGGTCGTTTCATCGTGCGGATGGAAGACCTCGATCGGCTGACGTCGTCGCAACAGTGTGCCGATAACCAGCTCGAGGCGTTGCGGTGGCTGGGTCTCGACTGGGACGGACCCGTCGTTCGACAATCGCAGCGCTTCGAACGCTACGACAGGGCGATCGACGTGCTGGCGGGCAGCGATCTGACATATCCGTGCTATTGCACCCGAAAAGAGATCGCTGCTGCGGCGACGGCCCCGCACGGCGGTGCCGAGCGATCGTACCCCGGGACGTGCCGTCGCCTCAGTGCTGCGGCGCGGCTCGCCCGGGAGGCGTCAGGGCGTCACCCGGCGCTGCGTCTCGCGGCGACGCGGCCGAGCGGGGATTTCGTCGACGTCGTGCATGGTCCCTACAGCGGTTGGATCGACGATGTGGTGTTGCGCCGAAACGACGGGGTCGCCGCTTACAACTTGGCGGTCGTCGTCGACGACGAGGCGCAGGGAATCACCGAGATCGTACGCGGCGACGACCTGTTGTCGTCCACTCCTCGCCAGATACTGCTGGGCGAGTTGCTCGGCATGTCGAAGCAGCGATACCTCCACGTGCCGCTCGTTCTCGGTCACGATGGTCACCGCCTGGCGAAACGCCACGGCGACATCACAGCGGCGGCGATGAGCCGAGCCGGAACGTCACCATCGCAACTCGTTGGTCTGCTGGCACACAGCCTCGGGCTTGCATCCGCGCCAACGCCGATCTCGGCGGTCGATCTGCTCAGCAGCTTCGATCCAGCGGCCATCATCCGCACCCCGTGGACGTTCGATGACGAACGTCGATCTTCCGACGCACACCTGTAACCGCCGGCAATGGTGGGGTGACCACCACTCGCCGGACGCCCTCACTATTCTGTACGCCTAGTGCGCGCGAACCTGGGCGGGAGAACGATGAGAATTTCGACAAAACGGTTGGCCCTCATGGGCCTGACCGGAGCACTGGTCGTTGCCGGCGTCAGTTGCTCGAGCACCGCCAACTCTGTGGTTCCGGCGAAGTCGACCGTCGCATCGGCGGCGACGTCGCTGACCGTCACAACCGTCGCTGCGACGCAGACCACCGCTGCAGTGACTGCCGCTCCGACGACGGTGCCGGTGACCACCGCCACGACCGCTGCGACCACGACCGCTGGCACGACCTCCGCTGCCACGACGGCCGCATCGACAGTTGCCCCGACGGCACCGCCGACAGCGCCAGGGTCCACCGCTCCTGCTCCGACCGTCGCCACTGCAGCGCCCGCCGCGGTCACCGCCACCCCGGACACCACCGTGCCTGACACCGCAGTACCGGCCACCGACACGACGGTGCCGGTGACTGAGGCACCAACTCCGGCGCCGACAGCAGCCCCTGATCCCAACGCCGTCGCCCCGCTCGGCGCTCCACTGTCGGCCGTCGGCCGTAAGAGCGGTGCGGCCACCGCCGCCCTCCAGCAGCGACTGACGGACCTCGGTTTCTGGGTCGGCGATATCGACGGCAAGTACGGTTTGACGACAACCCAGGGCGTGATGGCCTACCAGAAATGGGCGGCACTGAACCCGTCGGGGTCAGTCGACGCCACGACTGCTGCGTCGCTCACGACGGCGACGTCACGGGCATTCTCGGCAAGCAAGGACGCCGACGTCGTCGAGATCGACAAGACCAAGCAGTTGCTGTTCATCGTGCACGGCGGCAAGACGGTCTGGGTGTTGAACACCTCGACCGGCAGCGGCAAGTCCTACAGTGCGCCGGATCAAAACACTCCGGGCTCGACGATCACCGGTGTGGCTGTCACCTACAGCGGAAACTTTTCGATCAACCGCCAGCGTCCCGATGGCTGGTGGACAGGCGATCTGGGCCAGATCTACCGTCCGAAGTACTTCAACGGCGGCGAGGCGATCCACGGCCTCGGCAGTGTTCCGAACTATCCGGCATCGCACGGCTGTGTCCGTGTCAGCGTGCCGGCAATGGACTTCATCTGGGCAGCGAACCTCATCCCGCTGAAGATGCACGTGTGGGTGCACTGAGACCGTAGGCCTCAGCCGGACGAGGTGACAACTGTTGCGTCCTTCGTCAAGTGCCGTTCACTCGATCGTCAACTCGGTGAGGAAGTCGATGACCCGTGCGCCATCACCCATTTCCCGGGTCATGTCCTCGATCCAACCGATGACGCGCGTCGTCGACGCCAGCGGCAGCGATCGCAGGTCGGCCAGTACGTCGACGAGTTGGCTGCGGGTGCGTTCGGAGTTGCTCGTCAGGATCAATACCCGCGGTCCGTGTCTGGCGATCGTCTCACCGGCCGTGTAATGCGCCCGCAGCCGCTCGGCGAGGGTGATCATCGCCAACTCCGACTCGAAGGTGTCGGTTGTGTCGATGTCGGCGTCGATGATGACAATGCAGTAGGCCTGTTCGAACGGGATCCCAATCCATGCGCTCTGATCAGCGAGTTGTTCGATCCGCAGGCGCAGTATGGGCAATGTCGCCAGGCCGGTGAGGCCGTCGGTGCATTCGCTCTCGTGTTCTCCGTAGCGGTGGCCCTCTGACCAGCCGTTCGCCAACGAGATGCCTGCAGAAAACGTGTGCAGGCGTGGCGAGCCGGGTGCCAGCGTCGCCAGCCGGTCCACCGACCCTGCGACTTCCTCGAGCAGCACTCCGAGCAGTCCGAGGCGACGTCCGAACCGGTACAGCGCCGCTGGGACTCGGAAGTCGTCGGTGTTGATCGCTTCGACGAGGTCGGCGAAGACGTCGAGTAGGGCCGATTCGTTCGTCTTGATCGAGGTGAGCGGGCTGTACGCCGGCTCGACGAGCAGCCATCGTTCGAGCAGGTTCGAGTCGTCGCGCCAGACCGCAAACGACCGGTCGACCGGTCTGACCGCCGCCCGCGTGCGTTTCCTGAGTCTCATGTTCGCTCCCTCGCTGAAGAAGAGACGTGCATGAGTGACTTCTATGACGTCAAACGGTCTCGGGCTCGACGATCACGATGCCGACGTCGCAGTGTCGATGATCACAATGCCGACGTCACGGCGTGGGAGTGACGTCCTGCTCGACGCTGGGACGAATGCGTATGGCGGTGTCGTCGGCGGTGAGGCAGCGGCCGGTGCCGAGGTCGAAGCGCCAACCGTGCAGCGTGCAGACGAGGCTGCCGTCCTCGATCTCCCCGAAAACGGTGAGGTCGGCACGGCGGTGGGGACAGTACCGCTGCATCACATAGCCGCCGAGCTCGATCTCGGCAGCGAGATCCTTGGCGTCTTCTTCATCCGGAAAACGTTTGCGGATCGCTTCCGCCTCGGCGCGGCGCATGCGAACGACGGACAACGACTTGAAGAAGTTGTACAGGTACTCGTTGAACGGACCGCGTCGCCATGCGCTGAAGCGGCAGGAGAGGAACAATGAATTCGACCAGTCGACGGCCTGCTCGTTGGCGACGGTTTCGACCAATCGGCGTGGTATGTCGAAGGAGAAATCGAATGGTTCACCGGCGTGGCGACGGACCTCGCCGTTGGGGAAGTCGATGAGGATGGCCAGATCGCCTGTCCTGACGAGCGCATTGGCGCCGATCGCCTGACGCAGATGTGGAGCGATCGCCAGGAGCGGCTGCCACCACGCCTGCAATCGCTCGAGCAGATCGTCTGATGGCTGTGCCCAGGTTTGTTTGTAGTCATCCAGCCATCCGCTCCAGTCGGAGGCGTACGTGGCGAGGTACGCAGCCTTGTCGTCGAAGATCGCGTCGACGTCTGCCTGCGGCAGCGGGTGGGTGACGGTCATCGACTCGGGAGAAATGTCGATCTGCGTGCCGGGGATGTTGAAGATGCCATTGCCGCGCCATTGTCGTCGCAGCCGCTCGATGAAGCCTCGCTGATCCGGAAAGATCGACAGTTCGTCTCCGGTGATGACGTTGAGATGGCTGAGTTCCGGGTCGAGGAACACCGGCGGACCCGCAGACGGGACGACATAGCGGGCGTCGATCGCCTTGACGTAGTTGATTGCCCTGGCGTACTGGCTCTCGACTTTGGCGTCGCACAGGCGTCGCATGTCGCGCGGCGTCTCGTCGTAGACCATCGGGTACCAGATCGCCCCGGAGTACTGCAGGAAGTGCAGATCGACGGGCCCGTGAGAACGCAGCGCATCGAGGTCGGTCGTGCGGCAGTCGTTCTGGTCGACGATCCTGGTGGAGCCGTCGCTGACGACGAGCGCTGAATCACCGCCAGGTCCGTCGGTGATCGAGGTTTCGACGTGGATCGCCGCCGTCACCCCGTGACCAAGATCGAGCTCTTCGGTGTCGAAGGTTCTGATGATGTTCGTGAATCCCAACGCCCGGATCCGGCGTTCGAGTTCCCGCGTCGGGTAGCCCGGCACGAGGACGGCGATATCTCGCTTGATGTGCTCACGCAGGAACGGTTCGTCGAGATGGTCGGCGTGCAGGTGGCTGATGTACAGGTAGTCCGCGTTTTCGATGCGCTGCCGTAGTGCAGGGCTCAGTTGGTCGTTGCGCGGGAAAACAAACCACGACCCGAGAAACGCCGGTTGAAACCATGGGTCACAGACGATCGAGACCGAAGCAGTCTCGATCAACATGCCGGCATGGCCGATCGATGTCACCCGCATAGGCGAGAAAGAACCCGAGTTCGTCAGGCCGTCGGAGCGTCAGTGAATTGCTGTCCACCGCGTGAGACGTGCTCGCTCCATTGTGAACCGTCCCAGTAGCGCAGTTCGAAACGACCGGACGGATCGGCGTACCAGCCGGCTGGAACGGAACTGACGGGGGCTGGTGCGGGTGCGGGAGCGGGTGCCGGTTGGTATGCCGGTGCCGGCTCGAAGACAGCGGGAGCCGGTGCCGGAGCTGGATCGGGGGCTGAACCCCAACCTGCAGGTTCTGCGACCACGGCCGGTGCGACGACCTCAGCAGAAAGACTGGTCGGCATCGTATAGCTGCCGGAGGGATCACTCGCAGCCGCCTGCGAAGGTGCGTCCGTCGGCGCTGCTGCAGGCGTGTCGGCGTCGTCGCGACTAAGGAAGGCGGTGACCTCACTGCCGGTCGGAACAATGGTGACGACCGTCCAGCCATCCGCTGTCTTCTCTGTCAGCTTCGTAGCAAGGGATGAGGCATCGTAGGAGGGGGAGCTCACGGTGACGAACGTTGTCATAGGGGACCACCATAGTTGCTGCGTCAGGCCGGTGCGACACGCGCATGCGCCGTTCAGGATGTAGCGGACCTATTCCAGCAATGATCTGGCGAGTTCGGCGTTTGCCTCGCCGTCGTGGACGACTTCGCCGTCTCGGAGACCGATCATGCGCGTCGTGCGGTCTGCGAAACTCAGTTCGTGGGTGGCGACGATCAGCGTGGCACCAGCCTCTGCGACCTGATCGAACAACTGCACCAGCGCCTCGCGGCCCTGGGCGTCGAGGCCGACGAACGGTTCGTCGACGAGCAGCAACTCGAACGGACGGATGAAGGCGATGGCGATCGCCGCCTTCTGGCGCAGGCCGCGACTGAAGGTCGTCGGCAGATCATCTGCCCGGTCGGTGAGACCGAGGTGTTCGAGCAGATCGTCGCTCATCGATTCCCAGTCCTCGACCCCGTGGAGCCTGGCGACGTATTCGAGGTGTTCTCTGACGGAGAGGTCGTCGTAGAAGCTCGGCGAATCCGCGAGGTAGCTCCGTGCCCTACGCGCACCGATCGAGCCAACCGGTTGGCCAGCGATCTTGACCGATCCGGCGCTCGGTGTGAGCATGCCGGCGGCCATCTTCAACAGTGTGCTCTTGCCGGATCCGTTGTGGCCGACGAGGGCGACGCGTTCGCCGGCCTCGACCTGCAGCGTCAGCGGTGCCAGCGCCGGCCCGTCGCCGTAGTCCTTCGACAGCTCTCGCGCGTCGATGATGTGGTTGGCCATGGGTCAGTGCTCCCGCTGTTCGATCAACCGGCAGATCTTCATGTGCCGAACCCTGTCTGCTTCTTGCCGTCTTCCATCATCGTGCGGAACCACTTCTTGAACGCCAGGCGCTTACCGATCCACCACATGTACATCGCCGCGATCGCCAGTGCGCCGACCGCGCCGCGAACCGCGAAGGCAATGGCGCTGTCACCGTGCCGAGCACCGGTGCGTACGGCGAGGATCGGGATGACGCCGAGGAACGAGAGGATCAACGGCCACAGCGCTTTGGCGGCGAACTTGACACCAGCGACCTCTGGTGGCAGGAAGAACGCTTCGTTGCCCTGAGTCGTCGGATCCGGCGCTCCGCCGATGGCATTGGAGACGGCACCCATCAACGTTGCCAACGCTCCGGCGGGACCGATGATCAGGCCGACGACGAGCGCACCGGTCGTGCGTTGGATCGCCCATGCCGTCGCTGCGCCGATCAGTGAGAAGGCGACCATGACGATCATCGGAGCGATCAGCAGTCGCTGGAACAGCCAGCCGGGTTCGAGCGGCAGGCCGTCGGTGAGGTTCGGGTGATCGAGTTCCTGCGAGAACGGTTCGATGCAGTCCAGCCCGAGTAGGAAACCTGCGAACGTCGCCAGGATCAACGCCGGCGTAGTGCCGCGGTAGACCGCGACCTGTGCGCCGCCGGCGACGATCGCCAGCACAGCCATCCGGAACAGTCGTTTGGCCGGGAAGCGGGCGAAGCTGCGGAGGCCTCGGCTGACGATCGGGATGCGCCGCAATTTCAGCCGTACGTACGGTCTCGTACGTGGAACTTCCATACTCAGCTGGCGGCGCAGCAGCACGACAGTTCGCAGGTCCTGCATCGTGGCGGCGAAGCGCAGTTGACTGACGAGCGCACTACGACGGGCCATCTGGTCGACGGAAAGATGCTCGAGTTCGAGATAGGCGAAGACACCGAGGCCGATGATGACGACCGGGGCGAGCAGGTCGAGGACATGGATGCGCCCTCCCCACATCGCCAGTGAGCCGACCGTATCCAGCGGGCCGACGCCGATCGCCCGCAACGCAGCGAATGCCTGGACGACGATCACAGCGCCGGCGACAAACGTGATGATCAGGCCGATGCGGCGTCCGAGCGCATGGGTGATCAGCGCGGCGATGACGGTGGCGAGCGCAATCGTTGCGCCGGCTGCCGCGCCGCTGAGCAACCACGACATCGTCGACTGCCCGAGGCGTTGACCCGTCAGTTCACCGGCGATCGCCCCGACGACGAGACCGGAGAAGACGACGGCCCTGACACGTTGCTGGGCGGGCTGACGCAACGACACGCGTAACGGGATCGGTGCCAGTAGGACGTGACGGACGTCGGCGTCCTCGATGGCCAGCGGGCCACCGGACGATCCAGAGCGAACACCGAGGAAGATGGCGATCGCCGCCGCCAGCCCGATCCACGACGGCGCCCTGGAGAAGAAGTCGGCGGTGCCGGCGGCACTCAACCGCCCGTCCTTGGCGAGGCTGCTCAACCACCAGACGACTCCGCCACCGATGCCGGCGACGATGTACACCTGGTACAGGACGTCGAACCATTCGAGATCCTTGACCCGGTGGCGGCGGCGAGCCTTGCGGAGGGCACGGAGCCCGGCGATCTCCACGCCTGTCCCGCCATGGTTCTCCGATATCGGTACGGCAGCACGCATCATCGGCGGTACACGTCATCGTCACCTGTGCTCATGCGTCACCTGTGCTCATGCGTCACCTGTGCTCATGCGTCACCTGTGGCGATCGGGCGAGCTGGGTCAGCAGACCAACCTGACCAGGAGGGCACGAACAGACGTGTATCGGTGACGCCGATGTGCTCGAGCACCAGGAGATCGTTGCACGCTGACACACCCGAACCGCAATAGCAGGTCACCGCCGTATCGCTGTCGATGCCGAGCGCCCGGAACTGCTCACGCAGCGCTTCGACAGGCTTGAACCGTCCGCCCGGCTGCACGATGTTGGCACCCCACGGCGCGTTGCGGGCAAATGGGATGTGCCCGGCGCTCGGGTCGACGACTTCGTTCTCGCCACGGAAACGGTCCGCCGCCCTGGCATCGAGGACCACACGCTCGGGTAACGCATTGGCGAGGTCGTCCGCCGTCGCAAACCGTTCCTTCGGCCACTCGACCGTCGTGAACACGGTTCCCCTGACTTCGGCCGCTGATGCCGTCGGTGACATGCCCGTTTCGAGTGCCGTCGTCCATGCCTGCAGCCCACCGTCGAGCAGTGCCGCCTGGTGACCGATGACGCGTAGCATGAACACCAGGCGTCCAGCGGTACTGCCGCCGGCGTCGTCGTAGGCGATGACGACCGTGTCGTCGCCGATTCCGAGCCGTGACATCGCAGCCGAGAACTGTTCCGGGGTTGGTAGCGGATGCCGGCCGGCGCTCGTCGGTTGTGAGTGGTCGGAGAGGTCGTGATCGAGGTCGACGAAGATCGCCCCGGGGACGTGACCCGTCTCGTAGGCGGCAGAACCTGACCGTCCGTCGAGGTACCAGCGGACGTCGGCGATCACGACGTCGGCTCCATCGATGTGCTGTAGTGCCTGGACGGCGGCAGAATCGATGATCGGGGCGATGCCGTGCTTCGTAGCGCTCATCGGTGGTTCCCGTGATCAGCGGGCTCGTGGTCGTGGTCGTGGTCGCGGTCGTCGTGGGCGTGATCAGGGGGCTGGTGGATCGATCGCAGCGGCCGTCCGGTTGCGACGGCGACGGCAGCTGCGTGGTCGTGTTCGATTTTGGTCCGCCCGTCGTCGTTCGTCTTGGTGGCGACAACGTACCCGTCGATCGTCGTCGTCGAGTTCGTTCTGCGCTGCGGCCACCGTTCGATCGTGCTGCCGCGTATGCCGAGCGTCCCGGTCTCGGAGATGAGGATCTCGCTGAGCGAAGCGGCGAGCGTCGGTTCGGCGAGTACGTGGATCGTGTAGGCGGGGCGGCCCTTCTTCATCAGGATCGACGTGATCCAGGCATCGTGGGCACCGGCGTCCATCAGCGCGCTGACCGTATGTGCAAGGACCTCACCGGTGACGTCGTCGACGTTCGTTTCGAGCAGTCTGACCGGCTGGCCGGGCGACGAAACGCGAGAGGCGACGGTCGATTCACCGACCACGACCTGCACGACGTTCGGGCGCCCGAGGAGGTCGCGGGTGCCAGCACCGTAGCCGACGTCTTCGACCGTCATCGGCGGGATCGGTCCGAACGTCGAAGCCAGGCCGGTCATCAGTGCGGCACCGGTGGGTGTCGTCAACTCCATCTCGACATCGACGCCACGCACAGGAGCGCCACGTCGAACGAGCAGACCGACAACCGCAGGGCCTGGATTCGGGAGCACGCCATGAGCTGCGTTGAACGTGCCCGTTCCGACGGCGAGCGTTGAACAGTGGACCTCGTCGATGCCAAGCGATTCGAGCGCCGCGCAGGTTCCGACGACGTCGACGATGGCGTCGAGTGAACCGACCTCGTGGAATTCGACGTCGTCAGCGTCGACGCCGTGGATCGCGCCTTCGACCTCAGCCAGTTCACGGAACACGACCTGCGCTCGTCTGCGTACCCGCTCGTCGATCGTCGCTTCGGCGATCATCGTGCGGATGTCGCCGTAGCGCCGATGGTGGTGCAGATCGGGGGCACTGACGCCCGCCTGGATGGCGGTGATTCCGCACCGCTGCGTCCGTTGCGGCTCGATGGCCCAATCGTCGATGCCCATCGCCTTGACCGTCGACCGGATGAACTCGACGTCTGCGCCGGCGTCGATGAGCGCGCCGAGAGCCATGTCGCCGGCAATGCCGTTGAAGCAGTGGAACCATGCAATACGGGTCATACGGACACCGCGCCGGTATTGCCAGTACTGCCAGCGTTACCAGTACTGCCAGCGTTGTCGACGCCGGACCGGGTCGGTCGGGTGGCCGTGTTCGGCCCGAGCATCCTGGCGATGGCGCACGCAGCACCGAAGCCGTTGTCGATACCGACGACGGTGATGCCGGAAGCGCACGACGAGAGCATCGACAACAGTGCTGTCACGCCTGCGAAGCTCGTCCCGTATCCCGTGCTCGTCGGCACGGCGACAACGGGCGCAGCCACGAGTCCACCGACGACGCTGGCCAGCGCGCCCTCCATCCCGGCGACGACGACGACCGCATCGGCTGCTGCCAGATCGTCGGTGTGCGCCAATAGGCGGTGCAGACCGGCGACGCCGACATCGATCAGCAGGACGGGGTCGAAGCCGTAGGCCGTCAGCGTTGCAGCGCATTCCTCGACAACTGGGAGATCGGATGTTCCGCCGCTGCAGATGATGACGCGATCGGTACGCCGAGTCAATGGACTGCGCCAGACGATCGTTCTGCCACGTTGTTCTCCGCACGGAAACTCGGAGAGGACGGCCCCGGACTGTTCGGCGTCGGCGCGTGAGAGAACGACCGGGCCGTCGTCGTGCGACAGCAGTTCGCCGACGATGCGCACGCATTGCTCCGGCGTCTTTCCAGGTCCGTAGATCGCCTCCGGACGACCTTGACGGAGTGCCCGATGGTGGTCGATGCGGGCATCGCCGAGATCGGCGAACGGCAGGCGCTGCAGGCTGGTGACGGCTTCATCAGCGGACATACGGCCGCTGCGGAGATCTTCAAGAAGGCCACGCAGTGCCTGTTCGTTCATCGGCTCCATTGTGCCGGTGTCTGACGAATCCCGGCGCGCGACCTGGAGGTCTACGGGCGGCCGGCAGCGAAATGCGGGGGAGTCGCCGTAGCCGAAGCCATAGTCTTGAGGGGTGAGCAGCGCAGATCATCCACGTCGTCGGATTGGCTACCTCGGGCCAGCTGGCACATTTACCGAGCAGGCGCTGCACAGCCAGGCCGATCTCGCCGATGACGAGTTGATTCCGATGCGTTCGATGCCGGACGTCCTCGACGCCGTCGAGGCAGGCGACATCGAACTCGGGTTCGTGGCGATCGAGAACTCGATCGAGGGAACCGTCAACCTCAGCCAGGACGAACTGGCCTTCAACCATCACCTGTTGATTCAGCGTGAGGTCGTCCTCGATATCGAACACTGCCTGCTGGCACCTGCCGGTACGCAACTCGAGGACATCAAAGTCGTGTTCTCGATCCCAGTGGCGACAGCGCAATGCCACGCCTACCTACGTCGTGCCATTCCGGACGCGGACATCCACGCCACCAACTCGACCGCTGAGGCTGCACGGATGGTCGGTGAATCGCAGTCTCCCGGCACGGCAGCCGTCGCCCCGCGAATCAACGCCGAGCTGTACGGGCTGACGATCGTTGCCGAGGACATCGCCGATCATCATGGCAATCAGACGCGGTTCGTACTCGTCGCCAAGCACGGCATCCCGGCGAGCACGGGTCACGACCGCACGGCGCTCGTCGTCTATCAGCGGGCCAACGAGCCTGGCAGCCTGATCTCGATCCTCCAGGAGTTCGCAGCCAGGCGGATCGACCTGTCGAACCTGCTGTCTCGTCCGACGAAGGACGGCGGGCTCGGTGACTATTGCTTCGTCATCTACGCCAACGGCCACCTCGACGACGAGTTGATGGCCGACGTGCTGCGTGAACTGCATGCCAAGCAGGGGCACGTGAAATTCCTCGGCTCCTATCCTGCCGCCGGTCCGCAGGCGTCGACAGCCCGTGAGCACGCCGACCAGCGTTGGCTGCAAGCCGACGACTGGGTCACCAAGCTCCGCAGCCAGATAACAAACTGAGTCCACCTACCCGCCATGCTTGGCAGCAAACCGGGCCAGGGAACCAGCCATGGGCAACGCCGGTCAGTCGATGACGCGGCAGACGAGGCCCTTGAGGTAACTCGTCTCCGGTACGGCGAGGTGGATTGGATGGTCGCTCGATTGGTGCAAGTGACGTTCGATGACGGCCTCACGCTGGGCGTCGAGCGCCGCACCGGCGACGACCTTCTGGAACAGATCGTCGCTGACCGCCCCGGAACACGAGAACGTCATCAGCCTGCCGCCGGGGCTCAACAGTTTGAACGCCAGCAGGTTGATGTCCTTGTAGGCCCGGGTCGAGCGATTCAACTGCTCAGGCCTGGAGGAATTGGCGAGTTTTGGCGGGTCGAGGATGATCACGTCGAATCGCTCGCCGCGATCACGTAGCGTGCGGAGTTCGGTGAAGGCATCGGCTTCGAGCATGGTCGTCGCGGTGGTCGCTGGACCGAAGCCGTTGAGTCCGAGGTTCTTCGCGGCGAGGGCCAACGACGGCCCTGACGAGTCGATGGCGACGACGTCGGTGGCGCCGGCAACCGCAGCGACGACGGAGAAGGCGCCGGTGTATGCGAAGACGTTGAGCACCCGTTCGCCAGGAGCGACCGTCGTTCGGAGCACCTCGCGATTGTCGCGTTGGTCGAGGTAGAAGCCCGTCTTGTGGCCGTTGCGGACATCGACGAGCAGGCGGATACCGCCTTCGACGAGTTCGATGAACTCCGGCGGTTCCGAACCGGCTCGCAAACCCGAGCGCTGCGCCAATCCCTCACGTGAGCGGACATCGAGGTCTGATCGCTCGTAGACCGATTCGACGCCTGGTAGCCGCGCGAGCGTTGCCGTGATCGTGTCGATCCACCGCTCGCTCGACGCTGCAGTCACTTCGATGACAACGGTGGAGCCGTAGCGATCGGCGATCAGTCCAGGGACGAGGTCGCTCTCGGCGAACACCAGCCGTGCCGAGTTCGTCGACGCCCACATCCCGTCGCGCCTGGCGACAGCTGTCTCGATACGTTCGGCAACGAGCGTCTCGTCGACGGCCCGATCGTGATCGAAGCTCCACACCCTGGCGACGATCTGTGAGTGCGGGTTGTACGCCGCCCAGGCAAGGAATTCTCCCTTGGGAGTGCGGACCTCGACGACGTCACCGGCTTCGGCGGAACCCTGCACACGCTCGACGGCTCCGCTGAAGATCCACGGGTGCCGTCGCCGGAGCGAACGGTCGCGATCGGTGCGGACGGTCAAGACGGCGCTGCTCACGAACGGAAGCTACCGCCGAGCAGCCCCTGCTGGCACGAGGTATGCGTGAAGTGCTGGGGAAGTAATGTGTCGCGGGATGAAGGTTCATCTGATCGACGGCACCTACGAACTGTTCCGCCAGCACTTCGGCCAGGTGTCGCGCCACAGCGACGCCGGGCCGTACGCCGCAACGGTCGGCGTGCTCAGTTCGACGTTGCAGTTGATCGCAGAGGGTGCGACGCACCTCGGTGTCGCCTCCGATCACATCATCGAGAGCTTCCGCAACGACCTGTGGCCCGGCTACAAGACGAGTTCGGGCATGGACGACGAATTGCTGATGCAGATCCCGACGATGGAGGCGGCGCTCGTCGCCATGGGTATCACCACGTGGGCGATGGTCGAGTTCGAGGCCGATGATGCGCTCGGGGCTGCCGCACTCGTGGCTGAGCGTGACGACCGGGTGACGCAGGCGCTGATCGTGACGCCGGACAAGGACCTCGGACAGTGCGTACGCGGCACGCGTATCGTGCAATACGACCGGCGCAAGCAGGAGATCGTCGATGAAGCAGGAGTGATCTCCAAATTCGGGGTGGGGCCGTCGAGTATCCCCGACTATCTCGGACTCGTCGGCGACACCGCTGACGGGTTCCCCGGGCTTGCCGGTTGGGGAGCGAAGAGCGCCTCTGCCGTGCTTGCGCGGTACGAGCACCTCGAGGCGATCCCGCCGACATCGGGGATGTGGGACATTCCCGGTCTGCGCGCCGCCGAGAAGCTTGCCAGGACGCTGCACAACGATTTCGAGCTGGCACTGCTGTTCCGGCGCATCGCCACGATCGAGACCGATGTCGCCGTCGGCACCGTGGACGACTGGCACTGGAAGGGCCCGACCGACGAGTTCGCGGCGATCGCCGAGCACATCGGGGCACCATCGCTGGCCGTCAGAGCGCAGCGACTGCTGGAACGCTCGAGGTAGTTGGGGGCGCCGAGCGGGTCTGTCGACGGTGATAGTGGCCAGGCGGTCTGCGGCACACAAGCGAAACCGCTGAAGGCTGCTGCCGTCAGGCCCTGACCTGTTTCACGGGTGCTCGTTGCACAGGACCCGACCACCATCACACTCGACAGACCCGAATGAGTGGCGTCGCGCTCGTACGCATTGCGTTGCATTTCCCTGCTCGCGCAGGTGTGCAGCACGCTAGCGGGCCGTTACCATTCTCGCGCTACCTGATGCGTCGCTCTTCGGAGTAACGGGTCGTACGGAGGGATGCGAGAGCGGCCGAATCGGCACGCCTGGAAAGCGTGTGTGGGGCAACTCACCGTGGGTTCAAATCCCACTCTCTCCGCGAATGGGTATTTTGCAGTGCACCGGTGTTCACCAAAGGTGAGCACCGGTGCCTGTGAGCTGGGGTTTTCTGTTCTAGCGTTCACGAGCCGTCTACGCACGTAACTGGAGCGTTGCTATGGCGGTTGCGATGGGAGACCGCGTATAGCTCCCTCCATCGACCTGAGGAGGGCAGATGCCCCGTAGACCAAATGGTAAGCGTGTCGTCTCGGCGGACGGCGCAGTGTCGGTCCGGGCGAAGAATGCGAACGGCCAAGGCTCCGTGTATTTCGTCGAGAGTGGCGGGCGTCGTACGTCCTTGCCGGGGATTCGAAACGGCGCTTCGTCCAAGCGCGAACGCGCGACCTGGTGATTACGCGGAGAGACCAGGCAGTCGCAGCTGCTGGAGAGGCCCAGCCTCGCGCTATGCGATTCAGTGCGAACACAACCGTCGGCGAGATCGCCGACGCTTGGCTTTCAACCGTCGCCCGTCATCTCGGCATCATTCTGGTCAATCCCGGCGCCAAGGTCCGTGCTCCGAAGGCGCAGCCCAAGACCGGGACCGTTCTCGCTCCCGACGTTGCCAGGCTGCTCGACGACGGGAACACACCGATACAGCCCCGTCGTTGCACTGCTGTTCACGAGCGGCCTTCGGGTTTCGGAGGCACTCGGTTTGTCGTGGGACGACGTTGATCTCGACGAAGGGGTCGCGATAGTTCGGCGCTGCGTGATGTACTCGGCGGCCACGGGGAAGGCGTTTGGGCCACACCCAAGACGTCGGGAGTTCTCGGCTCCCACTTCCTCGCTCCTGGGACAGTGTCGAAACTAACGACGTGGAAGAAGGCGCAAGCGGCTGAACGAAATGCTCTTGGTTCGTTGTGGCCGAATCACATATACGAGGGGCGTCCAGTCGATCCGGTGTTCACGACGTCTGCCGGGGAGTTGGTCAGCCGTCAGCACATCGACGGACGTGCTCCTGCGTCGTACAGGTTCCTCGCTCGGTTTCGACGTGGCGCATCTCGGCACCCACGTCGGTCGTCGTTCGCTGATCACGGCGCTGTACACAAATGGCGCTCAACTCGACGATATCCAACACCACATCGGACACTCCGATAGCCGCACGACTGCCGGCTACGTCGCCTCGCTCGGCAAACGCCCGCAACGAACTGCATCCATCGCAGCCCAGTCGATGAACCGCCCAGCCGTCGAGCTGAAACCGTCAACAGAACCACGTCCGCCGCCGCGTAAAGCTGGAATCGTGAGCTCGGCTCAACGGTGCTATCCACGCACGGCAAACTCGAGCCGTCCTTCGCAGCAACGATCGTGGCGAGGCGGCAAACGCGCAACAAAGCGCACCGGAACAGTCATTGCTTGGTGAACGTCGAGATACCGAGGTACACGATGACATCACCAGACAAGAGCCGAACGCTGGGACAATCCAGAGGTGACGTGGAGCACCGCAGCACCAAATTGATTGCGAGTTCGACGCAAACCCGACGTGTGAACAGCACCGTGGCCGTTACGGAAAGCCCTGCCGTCCACGACCCGGCGGCAGTGTCGGATGGCAACGGCAGCGGGCCTGGATACTCGTCTTTTCGTCAGCGTAGATCACGAACTCATCGACACCGAGGCGGACACCGTCGAATACGGGGTCGGCTTAGCAACGGAGCGGATCTGGTCCCTGACCGGTGGGGTTCAGGCCGGGTGCGGGCGGAGCGGGCGGCGTCTCGTAGGCTCCATGAGTGTGACTGCGATCGGGTGCCATGAGGCGGTGTTCGAACTGCATTCGCTGCCGCCGTTCCGCCTCGACCTCACCGCCTGGGCGCTTCGACGCCGTCCTCGCAACCGCATGGATACTTGGGACGGCCGCTATCGCAGAGCGCTGATCATCGACGGTGCGCCAATCGCCGTCGAGGTGCTGCAGATCGGTCCAGCCGACGCTCCCGACCTGGTCGTCACCGTTTCGGCGTCCATCGAGCTGACCCCGACTCGCCTGTGTGTCATCCAAGGTGTGGTGGAACGCCTGCTGGGCCTCGGGATCGATCTCAACCCCTTCTATGCTCTGGCAGACGCCGACCCTCACTTGCGCGTCCTGAAGGACCGGTTTCTCGGGGTCAAGCCTCCCCGGTTCCCGACCGTCTTCGAAGGCCTGGCCAACGCGATCGCCAATCAGCAGCTGACCCTCGAGGTCGGTATCGAGTTGCTGAACCGGCTCACGAACACGTATGGCCTCCCGGCTCCATCGACCGGCGGACCGTTGTACGCGTTCCCTGAGGCGCGTGTCGTCGCAGATGTGACGGTAGCCGACCTCCGCGGTCTCGGCTTCAGCGCGAGCAAGGCCCGGTATCTGATCGGCCTCGCCGGCATTGTCTCATCCGGCGGGTTGGACCTGGACGAGCTCGATCTGATGAGTCGAGAAGGCGCGACCCGGAACCTGCAACGCTTGCACGGCATTGGCCGCTGGTCGGCCGAGTACGTCCTGCTTCGGGGCCTCGGACGCCTCGAGGTCTTCCCGGGCGACGATGTAGGGGCCCGCAACAAACTCCAACAATTCCTGAGTCTCCCCGCTCCACCGAGCTATGCGGAGATCCTTGCGATCCTTGCACCGTGGTATCCCTACGCAGGCATGGTCTACTTTCATCTCCTCCTCGACGGCCTCGTCGAGCGAGGTGCTCTCGAGATCTGAACACGTCCAGCGGGCGTTACCGGTCTGGCTGCGCGACGAGATCCATCCGTGGCGTCACTACGACGGCGCTACACGTTAGGGTCGTCTGTGACTGGGCCGATGGGCACGCTCGTCGAGCGGATGCGACAGCTGCACGATGCCGTTTGGGTCGAGCAGCTCGCGGTCGACGATGGCGGGCTGCGCTGTGACAGGTGTTCCTACTGGGCCGCTCCGGAGGACGTCATGTGAACGAGATGTACCGCTTCGAGTGGCCAGCGATCCCGGCGACGAGTCGATCCTCTTCGCGATCTCGATGCCCTGTGGTGATCGCGGTGCCCTCCCTGCGTCCTATAAGTCGAACGTGATGGTGGCCATGTCGCCACGATGGGTCCCGGCCGTCGCGGCCGTCCGGTCATCGGAGAAACTGGCAGACGTGATCGAGGCCATAGCGAGCAGCACGGAGAAGCCGGCTGTAACGCATGCCAGCCGGTCCAGGTCGCTCACGAGCGCGCCAACGTCGAAATTAGCAGGAGGCATCTGCACCCTGAGCAGCACCACGAATAAACGACTGAACCCCCCTGCCCGCCTCGCTCAACGTGCGGGCGTCAGCGTGGGCCAAGCCTCACGTCTTCGCCGGGACGGCTCGTGTGCGGCCCGGTCCATCTGCCTGAAGTCGTACGGGAAGCAACGAAACTACGCTGATCTCGTGCGCTTCGGATCTCTGACCACGCGCCTGTGAATGAGCTGTGCACCATCGGACACGGGACGCTCGCCGCCGACGCGTTCATCTCGTTGCTCGACGGGGCCAATGTCGTTCGTGTCGTGGATGTGCGTTCCTTCCCGGGCAGTCGCCGCAACCCGCAGTTCGGCCGTGAGCAGATGCAGCGGTGGGTACCAGACGCAGGAATCGGCTACGTCTGGGTGCCCGAGCTGGGCGGGCGGCGGCGTCCGATGGCCGGATCGAAACATGTCGCACTGCGCAACGCCGCGTTCCGCGCCTACGCCGACTACATGGAGACAGACTCGTTTCGCGACGGCGTCGATCAGCTGTTGGCTCTCGCCACGAGCGAGCCGTCAGCCGTGATGTGCAGCGAGTCGCTTTGGTGGCGATGCCACCGTCGCTTGCTCGCCGATCACCTCGTGCTCGTGCACAGCGTCGAGGTCACCCACGTCATGCACGATGGTCGTCTCACCCGCCATGCTCTGACCGGCGGCGTTCGCCGTGTCGACGAGATGCTCGTCTATGACATCGGGGCCCCGCCAGCACTACCGATCGACTGAGCTAGATCGACTGCCGGTAGCCAAAGAATTCGTGGTCCTCGTTGTAGCCGCCGTAACCGCCGCCGATCTCGGCGAAGTCGGCGGCGAACTCCACACCCTTGATCCACTTGACTTGCTTGAACCTGAGCTGGACCTCGTTGCGCAGCCGCAGGGGAGCGCCATGACCGAACGGCAGTGGCTCGCCGTTCATGTCGTATGCGAGCATCGTCAGCTGGTAGCCCATCTGCTCGATCGGGAGTGCGTCGTAGTACACACCCTCGTCCGCGCCGTCGCCGAGCGAGTAGAAGACGACCCACTTGGCCGCCGGTGCTGGTTTCACCAACTCGATAATCGTCTGCATCGATACCCCTCCCCACTTCGCGATCCCAGACCACCCTTGGATGCAGAAGTGTTGGGTGATTTGCTCGTGGTACGGGAGCGCGCGCAACTCGGCGAGGGAGAGGTCCATCGGGTTGGCGACGAGACCGTTGGATCCGCAACCGATAGTTCGCGAAGTTGGAATCGAAGAGCGCCTTGTACTCGTCTGAGTCGGGATACTCTCCGTTGTGCCAGAAGTACGGCGAGATGTCGATGTCGGTGTACTCCCCCGGGGTTGAATCGACATGTTCGAAGAGGTGCTGCCGTCGTCGCGGGGCTGCATAGACGTGGTTGAGGTTGTGCAGCAGTCCGGTAGCGAAGACGAACGTCACGTGCATCACGATGAAGACGAGGAACCAGACCAGCACGATGAAGTGCAGAGATCGTGCCGTCTGGATGCTCAGCAGCCTGCTCACCCGCTGAAGCGGGTCTAGAGTGCGGGTGACATGCCGAGCCCGGTGATCAGCGCGAGCGGTGCAGCAACGAACACGGTGATGAAGTAGGCGAGCAGTTGCAAACCGTTGTATGCGACCCAGCCCTGGTCGGTCGGCCAGTCCAGCGACAGGTACTGGATCAGTAGCGACAACGCGTTCGGGAACACCGCCCAGCTCGCGGGGACGGCTGCTTACCACTGGCCAGTGGTAAGCAGCAAGACGTAGAACACGAGCCCGTTGAGCAGCCACAGCGCGTTCGTGCCGAGATGCCACCACCGGGCGAGGCCGATGGAATGCCTCGGCCCCGGCAGACCAACCTGGCCCGGCAGACTGATCGAGTCCTGCTTGGCCGTCCACAACGGGTCGCTGGGGACCGGCTTCTAAACGCGGAACCAGTCCTTGCCGGGAGTGCTGTGCCTCGTCCAGTACAACCGAGGATGATCGCTGAGGATCTGCACCCCAGACCTGATGATGAAGATCAGCAGGAACACGTTGAAGAAGTGCTGGATTCCGACCCACGGCGGAAGTCCGGTACTCGGTGGCTCGCTCGTGCCGGGATAGCGGACAATGAACCGCCCCACCGACGGCATGTTGCGCAGCCCGCTCGCGATGGCCACAGCGACGATCAGGCCGACGAACCCAATCGGCAGCAACCAGAGCAGGTTGAACCATCGACGTGTACCGATCCGCACCCGAGGAGCAATGCCTTGCACCTGAGGAACCGACCCAGCCCACGTCAGCCGATCGACGACATCCCCGCCCGACGTCACCCGTGAGCAAAAGCTGCGGACCACGTCCGGCGAGACCCTCGACACCGCCCGCCCGTCCGCCCGTCCGCCCGAGGCGCCCTCACCCATCCGTAGCCGTCCCCTGTGTCGGCATTAGTCGTAACGGTACGGTCGTGGCGGTCATGACGCGGCCTCCCCGAAGTTCGCTCAGGCGCGCGTGGATGGTTGCATCGAATAATCCTCGTCCGCGCGTCGTCGTTGCCCGACCGGGTGTGCTGCGATGATCGAGGCGGTGTCGCCGTCGGCGAATCGTTCGAACGTGGCGGCGTGACCGAGCGCCCAATCGACCCTTTCGACGCCATGTAACCGGGAGAGCTGAACAGCTTCAGCCATCTTCACCTTCACCCTCGACGTGCCAGCCGCAGCAGCTTCGACGAGCCACATCCGTGCCCCGTCACCGAGGGCCAAGAACTCGGCCTCCGCCGCGTTTGCGGCCTTGGGTGGCGGGCGAGCGCGCCGGCAGGGCGTGGCGGGTAGTGGGCGTCGTCGATGCTCGAGTTCCCCGGCGTCGACAACGCATGGCGAGCGACCTCGACCGCGCCCGTGGCGGGGATGTGGGCGGCGACGATCTCGTCGCCGTCGACGCGGACCCACACGACCTGATCGGCGACGGTGTGCGGAACCGAATACGTCACACCACCGAAGGAGATCGTTGACGTCCACGACACTTTGCGGGTCTCCCCGAACGCCGCCGTGAACGCTGCGTCCGGGAGCCGATGCAGGCGGGCCTGTTCCTCGGCGAGCATCACCGCCGGCGCTCGGCGGGTGACCCGGTGCTCGCGTGTGTTGACCTTGGCCATGAACGCGGCGCACGCCTCGACGAGCTCGGCCCACGTGGCGTAGTTGTCGCGCAGGTTGGTGTCGGTCGGGACCAGATCCGCTTTGGCGATCTGGACGGTGCGCTCGACACCGCCCTTGGTTTCCGGATCGGCGGGCACGCACGTTGTGATCGTGACACCGTAGTGATGGCCGACCTGAACGATCAACGGATGCCGAACCGCGATCCCGGCGATGTGCCCGGTCGACACCGTTCGCTCGTTGTCCGTCAACCAATACGTCGGCACACCACCGAACGCGCGCATCGACCTGTCCAGGCACGAGATCACCGTCGGCAACGTCTTGTCCCACACCGTAAACACCACCCGGAACCTGCACCACGCGAGCCACGCGCAAAACAGATACGTCTGCCGACCGGCGATCTTGGGGCCATGACCCCAGTCCCACTGGGCCCACATTCCCGGCTCGACAACCCAAGGCCGATACACCCGACGCCGTCCCGCCCGCCAGTTCAACTTGACCGCGGCGAGAGCGCGGCGGACCGTGCGGTCCGAACCCTCGTAGCCGAGCCCGACGAGCTTGTCGAACACGACATCGCCACGGACTTTGCCGTTGGACCGGTCGACCCATTCCTCGATCTTGGGCATGAACCCGTCGATCAACTTGACCCGTTCCGGCGGCGTCACACCGTCAGGCAGAAGGCCGTTGTCGCGCATCGTGACCCAATGCTCGACCGTGTGATGAGAGCAACCAGCGAGTTCGCCCGCGACCCGATAACTGTTCGTCAACGCGAATGCTTCCAAGATTTCCATGATCTCCTCGTAAGACTTGAACTCGTTCCTTCCGGCTCGACGGGCATGTCTGGCGACAACCAGTCGAACCGGGAGGAACACCACCGGCCTTCGGGCGGGACCACACCGCTGCTTGGAATATCATCCGCGGCAGCGGCATGAGCGCCGACTGTTCGACAGCGTTGAACACCACGATCGGCTGGGCGCCGCACAGGCCCCGGTGCGAACGCACACCGGCGACGTCGGCGCACCACAAGACGGCGGCGGTCTGCATCTCGCCGAGGGTTTGCCATTCGCGACCGCGATAGAAACTCTCACGGATGTAGCTCATTGGTCGTTCGACACGAGGTTTGTCTTTCGGTTTCGCCGCGCGTGCGGGATCGATCAGACAGTCGTGATGGGCGGCGAGTTCGGAATAGCCACGGTTCAGTTTCGGATCATACAAATCAGGTTTGATCGTGCCGGTCTTCAGACCTTGGTGACGATGAGGTGGGGGTTGCGGGTTCGTACGTGATGTTGAACGATCCGGTTCGTCGGACCGTCGTCGATCGTTACGGGGCCATTGGCGATTGGTTCACCGTCGTGGCCGTCGCGCGCATCTACAACTGCCGCCGCAGTGGCGGCCCCGATGCCGAACTCGTCGCCTTCGAGGCAGCGACGTCACGGTGAGGCAGGCGCTTCGAGCGTATGTTTCAGGCCGCCGACGAGCAGGGTGACTCCGTGACAATGCTGTCGCTGAGTCGTTATACGAGCGGTGAATGCGATTTCATGCAGGCCGGGAGTTCGCGACCCGCGCGAGGTCCCGCCGAGCGATCGTGCGATGGATGTCAAGGCCACACCCGCCGGCTCCACATGACACTTCGCGGCATCCCACCCATCGAGTTGGGAACGTGTAGCATTCGCACTGCCCGTCCGGCAAACGGGGATGCCCACGATATTTTGTCGGTGGGTTGTTGCCTGGGTGGGCTGGAGCGGTGGGGAGAGCGGATGTCGAAGTCGCGAGGACGTGGGCTCATGGCCTGGGTTTCTGTTGCAGCATTGTTGGGAGCGTGTAGTTCCAGTAACAACTCGGGGACACCGGCCACTTCCCTGGCCTCTGCGAGCTCGGTGTCGTCGGGCGCGGAGCCGGCGACTTCATCGGTGGCGGCCGAGAGTTCCACGACGATGTCGTCGTCTGACGCATCCTCTTCGCCCGGCTCCGTCGCGACCTCGTCATCGCCCAGTTCGGTCGCGACCTCATCGACGCAATCGTCCGCTCCGAAGAGCCTGGGGGCTGCGGACCCCGGGGCTGCATCTGCAGGTGACCCGACGCAGGCTGCATACACGGCGACGGGCGCGCTGATCGCCGATGACGGCTTTCGTCCTAACGTCAACGGGTTCGCCTTTCAGAACTACGGCCAATTGCCGACCGGTGGCACAAATATGGTTCCCGCTGATGTGCAGAAGATCTTCGGAGACGGCGTGTGTGCAGATGCCGCGTCGGGTAAATGCGACCTGATCCCAGAAGCTCAGAGCTGGCTCGACAAGACGAATGCGATGATGGGTGGTGGCCACTGCTACGGCTTTGCTGTCGCCACGCAACTGCTGTGGCAGACCGCTGGACTCAAGCCGGGGGACTTCGGTGCGGGCACCACGCCCGCGCTCACGGTTGCCGACAACGCCGCTCTGCAGCGCCAGATCGCCACGAATTGGGCCTACCAGGTTCTCGACTCGGTCAACGCTGCGAGGGTGAAGGGCACGCCCAACGACATCGTCACCAAGTTGAAGGCGTCGCTCGTTCCGAATCCGACGGAGCTCTACGTCGTCGCCATCTTCAACAACACGGGCGGTCACGCCGTCACGCCGTACGCGCTCGAGGATGCGGGAAATGGCATCGTCAACGTTTTGGTCTATGACAACAACTGGCCCGGAGTGACTCGCGCCATCAAGGTCGATACGAACGCCAACACCTGGTCATACCTCGCTGCCCTGAATCCGAACGAAAAGTCCGAGCTGTACCAAGGCGACGCAACGACTGGGAACCTGTTGCTCTACCCGACCTCGCCGGCGTTGACCAAGCAGGCGTGCCCATTCTGTGGCAAGGTCCAAGCCGCTGGAGCTTCCGGTCTCAGGAAGGCGACCGTTCCCGTCACCACTGACACGACAGGGGCGCCCTCCACCGCCGCCGGCGCGCCGGCGATGGACGAGATCTACCTGTCTGGTGGTGACACCGAGCACGGACACCTTCTCATCACGAACCCGTCCGGTCAACGCATCGGCTACGTCAACGGGAAGGTCGTGAAAGAGATACCAGGAGCTGACGTCATCGCGCCGATGAGCGATCAGAGCTGGCTCGTTTCCGAAGAACCCGAATACCACGTCCCAGACGGCGTCACCTACACCGTCACCATCGACGGGACCGCTCTAATGGCAGCTGACGCCGAAACCGTTGGACTGATCGGCCCGAGCTACGACCTCGCGGTCAGCGCGATCGATCTGCACCCTGGCGAAACCGACACCCTCGTCGCCGCCCCCGACGCCACCCAGTTGACATACACAGCCAGCTCGGCACAAACACCGACCTTCGATCTCGGCGTCTCCGACACGCAGGCAGACTACGCCTTCACGATCAGCGGCGAAACTGGTCAGCCCGGCAGCACCATCAACGTCGGACTGCCTCGCGAAGCGGGCACGCTGAGCATCGACACCGGCAGCTCATCTGGTACAGCCACCCTCAATCTGACGATGACACGCGAGGATGACAAGGGCCTGCTCAACTTCAAGCACGACGGCGTCACCCTCGCTGCCGGCGATTCGGCGTCGCTGCAATTCGGCAGCTGGTCCGCCGATGGTGACCCCATCCCGCTCGTGCTCAACCAGGGCGGAACACAGACCACCCAAGTGCTCACCGACACACCCGGCTGACACGTAGGGGGTTCGACGCAGGGATAGAGCAATCCCACTAGGACCGTTGAGTCATCCGAGATGTACGCCAGCGGCTAGAACATCAACCGAACCAACTGCGGGATTACTTGATCACATCCCTGCGGGGTAACGAGATCGTCGACAGGGTACGTCATTTGGCGTGAGCAGGAAATTCACGGAGTATTGGCGGAATCCCTCCCGTTCCGCCAAAGACGCTTCTGGATGTCCACTGAAGTTCGCTGACGTACAAACATAGGTGCTCTGAACAGGTCTTTCATTGCGCTGGTGTCCATGGGCGTCGTAGCGTGTCACTCCCGGTTACTCCCGGTTACTCCCGTTTTGGGGTGCGTTACTCCCGGTTTTGAAGGCATTCGAACCATGGCTCATACGACCATTGGCAAGCGCAGCGTCGGTCGCGACGGCGCGCTCCACGTGCATGGCAAGGCCTCGAACGGCGAGGGCTCGATCTATCGCGACTCCGATGGGGCGTGGCGGGCGACGTACTCGGTGCCCGGTGAGGCTCGGCCGCGTCGAGTTCGTGGCAAGACCCGCGAGGAAGCGATCGCTCGCCGGACGGTGAAGCTGGAGGAGCTGTCGCAAATCCAGTCGTCAACGTTCCACCGCGACGCCACCGTCGCCGAGCTGGCTGCGTGGTGGTTGGATGTTGTCGCCCGTCATCGCGTTCGTCCGTCGACATTCGGCACATATCGCGATCGAGTTCAACGGATCATGGACACCCTCGGCGTCATGCCGGTCCGGTCGGTGAAGCCCGAGCGTGTCGCCCGCTGGCAGTCAGACCTGTTGGAGTCAGGGCTTGCATCAGGAACCGTGGCTGATGTTCGAGTGACGCTCCACCAAGTGCTCGAGCAGGCGGTGATCCACGAACTGATCGCGTCGAACCCGGTCGATCGCGTGGCTGCGCCGAAGGTCACGCACAAGTCGGCGCGGGCGCTGACCTCCGACGAGGCGCGGCGACTGGGGGAGACCGCGTCTACTGACCGACTGGGTGCGGCGGTCGCGTTGTTGTTCGTGCAGGGCTGGCGCGTGTCCGAAGTGTTGAGTCTCGCGTGGGAGGACCTCGACCTCGATGGAGGCGTGGCGCTTGTCCGCCGCGCGGCCGTCTACGTGGATGGCGAGGGCATGGTCTTGGGGCAGACGAAGAACGCTGGAGCAGCTGGAACGCACCACCTGTCCGCAGGTGCGGTAGCGCAGTTGCGGACGCGCCGAAAGGCGCAAGCAATGGAACGCCTCGCCGTCGGTGAACATTGGCGGTCGCACCAATACGAAGGGCGCACTGTGATGCCAGTGTTCGCGAACACGATGGGTGGGTTGGTGAATCGTCAGGCGGTCGCGAAGGCGGTGACTCACGCTGCGGAACGCGCCGGCATCGACCCGGTTGGGTTGTCGACGCACACCGGGCGCCGTACCGCGATGACAGTCCTCTACGCGGAAGCCGGCCCCGACCTCAGCGACATCGCCCGCTACGTCGGCCACGCGTCCGAGACGACCACAGCCGGCTACGTGCGGTCGTTGGGCGAACGGCCAAGAGCGACCGCCGCGACGGCCGCGTCCATGCTTGATCCGAGGACCGCTCGATCCGAGACGCCTTAGCTGGTGGCCGGCTTGGTGTCGGAGGTGGCCTGAACGACAGAGGGCTCCCACTTGATGGCCATTCGAACGTTGTCAGTGATCGGCAACCTGACGTTTGGGAGTGCGGCATACCGGCACTACGCGGGTGGCCGCAGATGCCGTAGGTCTACGCGGGGAGTCCGAACTGTTGGACGGGGGCGGTGGTCACGACGGTTCCGTCGGGACCGAAACCGGTGACAGTGCCTGTGTTCGGTGCGACGGTGATCGGCGCCCAGGTGGCGAACATTCCGTTGGCGGCCGGCACGGTGAAGCGGGGCACGCCGGGGACGTCGATCTGAACGCTGTCGATGCCGTCGGGCACCCAGCCGAAGATGATCGTGGCTCCGGAACGGACCGCTGTGACGCTGTTCGCGTTGAGTTGAGGTGGGCCTTCTCGATCGAACACGAGCGAGTCGCCAGCTGTCCAGGTGCCCGAGCTGGTGTTGATGACGCATACCTTGGCGACGGCATCGTCGAACAACGTCGCGACGGCGAAGTCGCCGCGGAGGTCAAGCTCCTGCAGGGTCATGTTCGGCGTCCCAGTGTCGTTGGCGGTGAAGCTCGTCGTGTCCCCCTGCTGGGTGCGGGTCGTGTCGCACAGCTGGAGCGCAGTGGCGCTGTCGGCGGCGGTGGCAGTGCGGGCTTCAGCGGTCCAGCCGAACGCCGATCGGTCGGCTGGGGATATGGCGACCACGGCGATGATCGCGATGATCGCGATGCTGGCAGCGGCCAAGCCACCTGCGATCAACATCGCGGGCCGAGAGGCCCGCCGGGCCCTAGCCAGCGGGCGGGTGTAGTGCACCCGGGCGAACTCGTTGTTGATGGCCGAGATGGCATCGGCTTCGTCGGCGGTGGTGTCGTCGAGATCGGTATACATGGTTATCTCCTGGTCGATTCGGTGGTCGGGTCGGGTTGTGCATCTGCCACCGTCTCGGTGACGGTGCGCAGTTGGGTCAGGGCGCGTCGCAGGTGGGTGCCGACGGTGCCCGGTTCGATGTCGAGCAGCGCTGCGGTCTGTTCGGCGGATAGCTCGAGCAGCACCCTGAACACCAACACCTCTCGCTGTCGGTTCGGGAGCGCTCGGATTGCTGCCACGAGCACCGGGTCGAGTGGTGCGTCGTTGTCGAGGACGAACGATGCGGCTTCGTCGGGGCGTCGGCGTTTGTGCCGACGCCAGCGGTCACGATGCACGTTCAGTGCGGTCAGTGTCACCCACGCAGCCGGGGCGGGGTGTGCGCAGACCTCGGCCCATTTCGCGAGCGCACGCGAGTACGCCTCCGACACGAGGTCATCGGCTTCGTGTGGATCCCCGACCGATGCGAGCACAGCACGGAAGCATCGATCCCGTGTCGTTAGGTAGAAGGCTTCGAAGCCGTCCGGTGATCGTCGCACCATGCAACAGTGACGTCTGACGCGCCCGTTACGCGTACCGAATCATTCACTTTTTCTCAGGAGCAGCCGCATGAACGCCGTGGTGTCATACGCCCCTGCTCCCACGCGCTCTACATCGAGACGTGGCAGCGCCTGCTAGACGGACCTCGATCCGACATCGTCCGGTTGTTGCTGTCGACCGACGAGGACAACGTCGAGATGCTCAAGATGTCGCCGTTCACCACGCTGCTGAACGACAACGAACGAGACGAAGTGACCCGTCGATCGGAGTTGCGCAGAGCCGGATCTCGATGAACAGGGGCTGCCTTCGACCGGACTTGTCGAGGCATGGGGCTGGACATGGCGTATAGGGTGACGGTTGTGAATGAGCCTGTACGCCAGCCCGACGACCTTGACGTCAGCGCCGCCGCGTTCTGGCTGGACACCGACCTCGAATCGATGCTCGTCACCGTCAAGCCCTACGAGGGTCCCGACGAGTTTGTCATCGAGGATCTCACCGATGATGAGTGGGATCGGTTCGTTGCGGCACTGAGCGAGTGACGGCTCGCGAGACCGCCGTCTGCGTCGACACCGGCGTGCTGACATCGACCCTCAGGTTCGGTTCGCCGATGGAGGCCCGGTACCGACGCCACCTCACCGGCCGCCGACTTGTGATCCCCACTCAGGTGGTGGCAGAGGCTCGCTACGGGGCCCTGCGCGCTGGCTGGGGAAGCCGTCGAGTAGCGGATCTTGAGCGGCTGCTCCGGTCGGCCTTCGTCTTGTCACCCGATGACCTGATGGCGACGGCGTTCGCCCGGTTGCGGCTCGCTTGCGAGCTCGCGGGCCACCCGCTCCACCAGAAGGTGCACACCGGCGACTTATGGATAGCGGCAACCGCCGTCCGGCGAGGCCTGACGCTTGTCAGCGATGACACGGTGTTCGACGATTGCCCCGAACTGCAGTTGATCCGAGAGAGTTCGTGACGGCGATCGCAACGACTCCGTCGGCTCCTCGTCACGCGAAGAGTGACTACCGACGACATCAGTTGGAGCACTCCCGCTCGATACGTGCGCGAATGTAGCGGCGGAGCTCGCCCATCGGGATGCGGCGTGAGCGGCCGATGTGGACCGAGGCGAGCTGGCCAGTGGTGAGCAGGTCGTAGAGCGAGCTGCGGCTGACGGAGAGGAACCGGGCGGCGTCGGGCAGGGTGACGAGTCGGAGATCATCGTCGAGGCCGGCGAAGTCAGTTCCAGTGGCGTGCATCGGGCGCTCCTTCTGATCGTGGGAGTACACATGGATACAGAGCACGGATTCGCCCGGGCGCAGCACTCCTTCGGCTGATTGCTCACGCGATCGCGTCGGTAGTCGCGTTGCCTCCACGCGATCGCGCCACAAAAACGTGACCGCCCACGCGACTGTGCGCGCAGTCGCGTGGAGGCAACACCATTGGCGCACCTTCGAACCCTGAGCCGGCACTGGGTCGGCCTCGACGCGCCGGAGGTTCTCATGCGCAGCTCCTCGCTCCACCCGACTCGATGGCCAACACGCCCTCCCTGGCGCGGCCACCTCCCGACGGCCGCACTCCAATCCGAGGCATCAGCTTTCGTCGGAACGAAACCGGCACGCCGGCCGACGGGCGGCACACCCGAGGCCCGACCTGCACGCGACTGTCGCCGCAGCGACGACGGCGCAGCCGTGATGCAAGTGCGTGCACTTTCTGTCGTGTCCGGCACCGCCGGCTCGAGCCCGTTCGGTCGATCGGCGTTCGGCCCGTCGGGGTGGTTGTGATGTTGTCGTTGGCGAAGCTCGGTCGAGGCAGTGAGGGGTACTACCTCGACGCGGTCGCGAAGGGTGCGGAGGACTACTACGTCGGTCGCGGCGAGGCGCCCGGGTACTGGGCCGGACGGGGGGCCGAGCTGCTCGGCCTCGACGGTGAAGTGACGCCCGACGCGCTGCGCGCGATCCTCGCCGGCACTGCACCCGACGGCTCCATGCTCGGCGCGGCCAACCGGACGGTCCCAGGCTTCGACCTCACGTTCTCGGTGCCAAAGTCGGTGTCAGTGCTCGCCGCGCTCCGGCCGGAGCTGTCGGAGCAGATCGTCGACGCGTGCGAGATCGCGGTCGCCCGGTCGATCACCTGGCTGGAGGACAACGCCTGCTTCAGCCGGCGCGGCCACAACGGTGTCGAGCACGTCGATGGTGACGGCTACGTCGCCGCCGCGTTCCGGAACCGCACCAGCCGCGCCGGCGACCCGCAGCTCCATTGGCACGTGCTCGTCGCCAACACGACCCGCGGCCCCGATGGCCGGTGGCGCACGCTCGACGGCACTCGCATCTACCCGGCGCTGCGCACCGCCGGCTTCCTGTTCGAGGCCGAGATGCGCCACGAGCTGACCAACCGCTTCGGCGTCCAGTGGCGGCCGGCGCGCAACGGCATCTCCGAGATCGACGGCGCTCCCGCCGCGGTGTTGCGGCACTTCTCCAAGCGGCGGAGCCAGATCG
>JAYTOR010000088.1:0-14221 GCA_043747685.1 Actinomycetota bacterium | reverse complement strand
TAGACGAGTTGGCCGACCTCGTGGCTGCCGGCGAACTCCTGCCATGGATCCTGCTGCGTCGCCTTGAGCGAGAGGCTGATGCGCTCACGGTCGAAGTCGACATCGAGGACCTGGACGGTGACTTCGTCGCCGACCTGGACGACCTGGTTGGGATGCTCGACATGCTTCCACGACAATTCGGAGACGTGGATCAGTCCGTCCATGCCGCCGAGATCGACGAAGGCACCGAACGAGACGACCGACGACACCACACCGTGGCGGACTTCGCCAGGCTTGAGGTTCGTGAGGAACTCGTCGCGAGCTTCCTTCTGCGTCTCTTCGAGATAGTTGCGTCGAGACAGTACGACGTTGTTGCGGTTCTTGTCGAGCTCGATGATCTTCGCCTGGAGGATCTTGCCGACGTACGGCTGCAGATCCCGGACACGGCGCAATTCGACGAGCGAAGCAGGCAGAAAGCCACGGAGGCCGATGTCGACGATAAGGCCGCCCTTGACGACCTCGATCACAAGACCTTCGACGACGCCGTTCTCTTCCTTGATCTTCTCGATCGTTCCCCACGCACGCTCGTACTGCGCACGCTTCTTCGACAGGACGAGGCGACCCTCTTTGTCCTCCTTGGTGAGCACCAGGGCCTCGATGATGTCGCCGAGCGAAACGATTTCGCTGGGATTGACGTCATTGCGGATCGACAGCTCGCGGGCCGGGATCACACCTTCAGACTTGTACCCGATGTCCAACAGGACTTCGTCCTTGTCGATCTTGACGACAGTGCCGTTGACGAGCTGGCCGTCTTCGACTTCGACGATCGTGCCGGCGATGGCATCTTCGAAGGACATACCCAGATCGTCATCGGTGATCTGGCGGGGGGTGTAATTGCCTTCTTCGTCGAAGGTTCCATACTCAGTGGAGCTGGACGGCGAAGAAATGAGGGTCGTATCGGACAAAGGACGGTTCGCTTTCAAAGGGTTGTAGAACTCTCCGAGGCTACCAGCGACTTCGCGCAGCGGCCAGGGGGCGATTTATTCTGTGTTCCGCGCAATCACGAGGAATTCTGGGGTTTCCGTCGTCGGCGGGCGCAGTGCGTAGTCGCCTGGCTCGACCGAGGAGATCGATTCGACGTGCAGTCCGCACAGCCGCAGCAGCAGACGGAGTTCCCTGGGGGTATAGCAGTTCGTCCACAGATCGACCTGTTTCGATGCTCCGGTGACGCTGCGGACCTCCGTCAACTCGTGCGACGTGCCGGTGCCGGCGTCGAAGGTGGCCTCGTCGTGGTAGCGGACCGAGAAGTACGAACTGAACGCCGACATCGCCGCAACCCCGCCGGTCTTCAACGCCTTGGTGATGCCCCGTACGACAGCCTCGTCCTCGTCCTGGCCTGTCAGTAGACCGAAGCCGCCCTGGCACAGCGAGATGACGGCGTCGAAGCCTCCGTCGAACGTCATCTCCCTGGCATCCATCCGTTCGAATGTCGCCCCAGGGGGTGCATCCGTCGTCGCCAGGTCGACGAAGCGCTGGCTGATGTCGATGCCGTGGACGGTGATGCCTCGCCTCGCCAATTCGTGCGCGTGGCGGCCAGGACCACATCCGACGTCGAGCACACGACTCCCGGCGATCAGTCCGAGATGGCTGACGAGGAAATCGCACTCCTGGACGGTCCCTTTGGTAAACGAGTAGCGAAGGTAAGCGGAACCGAGATGTTCAGCGATCGGCTCGAACCAATGATCCGGCTCCAGCACTTCCGGCGGCGTTTCCACGCCATCAATGTAGGGTCCGGCAGCAGCGGCGTGGAAAATCGATCGGCTGACGGGTGTTCCCGGGCTGTGCCGTCGTTCTCACCGTGCTTTCACTTTTCACCGCCATGATGTGAGGATGGCGCCAAGTGTGTTAGTGGCGGATGACGACCGGGCGATTCGCGAATCGCTCGGGCGCGTCCTGCAGTTGGAGGGCTATCACGTCACCCTCGTCTCCAATGGGGCCGAGGCGCTCGCCGCTGTCAAGGACGAAAGCCCCGACGTGCTGGTGCTCGACGTGATGATGCCGAACGTCGATGGCCTCACCGTTTGTCGGGTCCTGCGCTCCGAGCGCAATCGCACGCCGATCCTCATGCTGACGGCTCGAACCGAGACATCGGACCGCGTCGCCGGCTTGGATGCTGGCGCCGACGACTACCTCGCCAAGCCATTCGAGTTGGACGAGTTACTCGCCCGCCTGCGTGCCCTGCTCCGGCGTGCCGGATCGGAGCCGAATCTCGACGACTCCACCGAACTGCATGTCGGCGACCTCCGCGTGGATACGAGTTCGCGCCGAGTCTGGCGCGGCGATCGGGAAGTCGAACTGTCGAAGACGGAGTTCGAACTACTCGCTCTGCTCGTGCGCAACGCCGGCATCGTTCTCGACCATACGACGATCTACGACCGGATCTGGGGGTACGACTTCGGTCCTGATTCGAAGAATCTCGCCGTCTACATCCGCTACCTGCGTCGCAAGATCGAAACCGACGACGATCCGAAACTGATCCATACGATCCGCGGCGTCGGGTATACGGCACGAGAATGAGGCAGTGAACCAATGAAACTCCGTACCCGCTTCCTCCTCATCCTCATCCTGCTGGCTGCAGGCGGTTCGATCGCCTTCGGCATCTCGAGCTATGTCAGCACCGCCGCACGGATGCATGCCGAGATCGACCAATCGCTCGACGATGCATCGCACCACGAACTCGGCGAACTGCAGGCCGGCGCGACCGACAACGACTCGACTGGTGTCGTCTCCGCCCCTGCCGTGATCGACGACGATGACAACGCAGCTTCCGGTGGCGCACGGCCACGCAGCTTCGATCAGATCCTCGTCCAATGGCTTGATTCCAACGGAGCGGTGACGTCGCAGACATCGGCGTACCGCCTTCCGATCAGTCAGCCAGCCAAGGACATCGCCAGCGGAGCAGCCACGCAGGAGCAGTACAGCACCGTCCGCCTCGACGATGAGCCCTATCGGCTCCTGACCTCACCGACCGGAACATCCGATGGAGGCGCCGTCCAGGCCGGTCGCAGTCTCGCCGAAACGAATCGCTTGCTCGACGCGCTGCGCAATCGAACCATCGTCATCATGCTGCTGGTGACATCGGCAGCCGGGATCATCGGCTGGCTGCTCGCCCATCGAGTGACGAAGCGCATCGAACACTTGACCGTTACCGCCGAAGCGGTCGCAAAAACCGGCCGTCTCGACATCGCCGTCTCCGAAACGGGCCGTGACGAGACGGCGCGGCTCGCGGGCGCGTTCAATCAGATGCTCGCCAAGCTCGCCAGTTCGAAAGACGCTCAGCAACGACTGGTACAGGACGCAAGCCACGAACTGCGTACGCCGCTGACGAGCGTTCGCACCAACCTGTCCATCCTGCGCCGGTTCGACGAACTCGACGCAACGCAGCGCCGTCAGGTGTTGGACGATTTGGACAGCGAGTCCCGCGAACTGACGCTGCTCGTCGACGAACTCGTGGAATTGGCGACGGACCAACGCGACACCGAAGCTGAGGAAGAACTGCCGCTCGGAGATCTCACCGAACGGGTTGCCGAGCGGGCGCGCCGACGCACCGGTAGAACGATCACCGTCACGACCGACGACGCGCTGATCCGCTGCCGCCCGCAAGCCGTCGAACGTGCGCTGTCGAACCTGCTCGACAACGCCGCCAAGTTCACCGATGACGACAGCGTCATCGACGTAGTGGAGCGTCAGGGAACCGTCGAAGTGCGCGATCGCGGGCCGGGATTCCCTGAACCCGATATCGATCTCGTCTTCGATCGCTTCTACCGCGCCGTCGACATGCGCAGCCGGCCAGGATCTGGCCTCGGCTTGGCAATCGTCCGCGAAATTGCCGACGCGCACGGAGGTCGCGTCTATGCGCGCAATCGGCCTGGCGGAGGAGCAATCGTCGGCATCTCGATCCCCGTCGCCACCGAGATCAGGCAGAGTTCACCGACGATGCCGAGGACGCATTCGCAGGTCGGTTGACCAAAAAATTACCAGTCTCTCACTGTGCTCTCATTCAAGTGTCCAACGGCTGCAACCTAACGGACGCACGATCATGGTGATGATCGACGACGTGCACCTCACCGCGCTCCCCAGCGAGCACCCAGCTGCGACCAGCCCGCAAGGAGCCGTGAGCGGCGAACCGTTGGTCCCTGGGCTCGACGAGTGCGCTTCGAGCGATGACGGTGAGGAAGGAATCGCTTCCGTCGTGCCGGCCAAGCCGCGTCGCCGGCGGCGGTATGCCAAGCGGGCATTGCTCGTGGTCGTCGTGCTCTTCATTCCTGTCGGCTATTCCTATGTCCGTGCACTGACCGGTCCCGGCAACGACAGCCTGCAGGCACGCACCGTCGAATGGGCGAGGGACAACCACCTCGGCGGCGTCGTCGATCGAGTCGAGAAATACTGGTATGCCCATCACCAGGCGAAGGTCGGGGGCGCGCCGACAGCGAACGCCGACGCGCTGGGCATTCAGCCCGTGGGAGTTGCGGCCACATCCGTCGGCGGGACTCCCGCGACGGCAACTTCGGTTGCTGTTCCAGGTGTCGGTGTTGCTCAGAAGTCCCCAAATGCTGGCGGTTCGGTCGGTACTGCGACAACCGCTTCTTCGTCGTCGAGCCCCGCGTCCTCCAATTCTGCGGCAGGCCAGACCGGTGCAGGACCGTCAGCCGCTCCGACCAATGCGGCGACGCCGGCCCCGGCGATTGCCGTTGCGCCGGCCGGCGGCCCGAATCTTCCGGCTCCGCTCATCAGCCCTGCGCCGGATCCTGTTGCGAACGAAGGAACCTGGAGCGGCATCGGTGCACAGGTCGGCGGCAGATACGGTGCCTACGCAACGCTTATACGCCCCGACGCCGTCCACACGTCGATCCTCGATGCCGTCGTGTGGATGGATCCGTCCGTCCTCAGCCTCCGCCATTACCCGGGCACGAAGATTCCTGGTGCACCATGGGATCGACCAGACTTCGTCGAACCACAACGCCAGTCGACGCTCGTCGCCGCCTTCGCAGGGGGATTTCGGCTGCAGGACTCGCACGGCGGGATGTTCCTCGGCGGCAACCAATTGAAGCCGATGCGCGACGGTGGGGCTACCTTCGTGATCAATGCCGACGGTGTGCCGAACATCGGCATCTGGGGCCGTGACTTCACGACGACGGACGGGCTCGACTCCGCCCGCCAGAACCTCGATCTGATCGTCGACGGCGGAGTCGTTTCGCCACAGCTGGCGACGGACGCCAACCGCACATGGGGTTTCACCGGACCTGCGAACAAGGACGCCGTCTGGCGATCCGGTGCCGGAATCACCGCGACCGGGGCGCTGGTCTGGGTCGGCGGGGACGGACTGAGCATCGTCTCGCTCGCCAACACACTGGTGCGCGCAGGCGCAGTCCGCGGCATGCAACTCGATATCAACCACGAGTGGGTGCAGTTCAACACCTATTCGATCGCTTCGTCCGGCGTCGTCCACGGCCAAAAGTTGCTCGGCGCGATGCAACACTCCGGCGACCGCTTCCTGTCGGAGGACACGAGGGATTTCGTCGCTGTGTTCGAGCGGAAACGCTGAACCCGCCACTTGCGGATGACCGACAGAAGGCAGAGGATGACGCCCATGACAAGCACTCATGAGGTCGTCGACAACACCGCTGCCACCCGCTTCGAGATCAGAATGGACGGCCACATCGCCGTGCTCGTGTACGAATTGGTCGGCAGGCAGTTCCGGATCATCCACACGATCGTTCCCGAAGCCCTCGGCGGCCACGGTCTTGCCGGCACGCTCGTGCAGGCCGCCATCGCCAGGGCGACGGCAGAGGGACTGACGATCATCCCGGATTGTCCGTTCGCCCGCGGTTGGCTGGAGAAACATCCCGGTGTCGCCGCCACCGTGTCGATCGATTGGTGAGCTCGCGGTGTCGGTGGTCGCGCCGAGCCTGTGTGGAGTGTTCGACGAACCGACGGGTGCGCCGAAACACTCCGCGACACGTGCCGACCGGGATGCGCAGCGGAATTCAGACGACCAGGTCGTCGTGATCCATCTCGGCGACGCCGATCACCGTCGACGCGCCGCCTGCCGGCTTCGACCGATGCCACACACGACGCACGACTTCGATGACGACTGTTGCTGAGAGGCCGACGAAGATCGCCGCGACAAAGGCCGTCGAGCGGTGGCGCTCGAAGGCCCTGCCACCGACGTAGCCGATGATCGCTCCGTAGCCAGCCCAGATGAGCGAGGCGATGCCGATCCACTTCATGAACCATCTTCGGGGTTGACGGGTCGTCCCCGAGGCGAGCGTCAACGCAGTCCGACCGCCCGGCAGAAACCGGGCGGTGATCATCAACACGCCACCGCGCCGGTGGATCTGTTCCGTCGCCCAGTCCAGCCGACGGCGCGTCTTCGGACGCCTGAGGGACCGTCGATCGAACCACGGCGCTGCAAAGAGGCCGAGCTGATACGAGAGGTTGTCGCCGACGAACGCAGCGACAGCAGAGACGAGCACGACCCACACGAGGCTGTAGTGGCCGGCTGCGGATGCGACGCCGCCAATGATGACCGTCGTTTCGCCTGGCAGGATCGGGATCACCGAATCAATTGCGGCGATACCTGCAATGATCGCCAGAAACCACCAGTGGCCGGAGACTCGGTCGAGCCAACGGGTCGATGCATGCAGCCAATGGAACGTTTCACCAGCGGCGACCCGGACGATCCGGTGCGGCAACGTGTTCACGTTTCCCAACAGTTCCGCCGTTCTGCACCCGTCCGATACGGCCACAGGCTACCAACCGACCTGACGCAGCGCCGGGCAGAACACGGTTCCACAATGGCGGAACGCGTGTTAGCGGCGAACAGCACCGGGCGGCGCGTGTTCGAGTCGAAGGGCCAGCACCGGGCACGCAGCGATCGCCCGTTTGGCGTGCGACATCAGCGAGCCGTCGATCGGCGTTGCATCGATGATCGGAAAACCCCAATCATCCAGATCGATTCGCTCCGGAAAGAGTTCGGCACAGATGCCCCGCCCATCGCAGGCGATCGGATCGACCTTCAGCAGATACCTCATCGCCACACGACCTCTTCCCGTTTTGGAAGCCGTAACACCGGACGGGCCATCGCACTGGAGCACGAGCGGTGACGCAGATGGAGTGTGATGTCACCAGCGAAGACCTGGAGGGCGCTGCGCAACAAGCGAGCGGCACCGTCCGGAAAGCTGCATGCCCCCCGTTTGTCGATCAATCCTGCCCAACGATGCAGATCGTCCAACATGCCAGGACGGATCTGCCCCGCTGCCAGCGCTGTCAGCGTCGACGACAGGGCACCGAGCCCATGGACACACGGCCCGCATTGCCCGGCGGACTCGGTGCTCATCCACGTCAATACGCGAGCTGTCTCTCGAAGCCCACAGGCACCAGCAGGAAGCACCACGACAGCACCACAGCCCAGCCCGCTGTCTCTGGAACGGAGATCGGCATTGCTCATCGTGGCAGCGGCGGCGTCGGCGGCGCCCAACCACGTCCCGTAGTAGCCGCCGATGAGCACCGCTTGGATCGGACTGTTCGTACCGCCGGCATTGCCGATGGCGTCCGTCAGCGGCGTGCCGATCGCCATCTCGCACACACCCGGTCGCGTGACATCACCCGAGACCGTCGCCAACATCGTCCCAGGTTCGGCATCGGTGCCGAGCTGACGAAACCAGCTCGGCCCCCACTGTGTGATCTGGGCGAGATGCGCAAACGTTTCGACGTTCGACAGGAACGTCGGGCGTCCCTTGACACCCTTCTGATAGACGCGTGGCGGCACCCTGGTCGGTTTCGCTTCGCCACCGTTGAGAAAATGCACGAGCGCACTCTCCTCGCCCGCCACGAAACGCGGCGGAATGGCGACGATACGAATCGGGACGAAGCGCTCACGAGCCTGCACGCGCTCGCCGACCGCGACCTCCAAGGCGTTCAATGCTTTGATCGATGTCCGTTCGGCACAGATGATCACTTCGTTGGCGCCAACCGCCGCCGCACCGATCAGTGCGCCGTCGATCACCAGGTGAGGCATGCGAGCCATCAACATCCGGTCCTTGGAACTCGCCGGTTCACCTTCTGCGCCGTTGACCACGAGGATCGGCGATCGGCCTCCTTCGGTGACGGCACGCATCTTCGTCGCCGTCGGGAACGCCCCACCGCCACGACCGCGCAGTCCGGCCGCATCGACTGCGTCGATCAGATCGAATCGGGGGCGGCGCTGGGGCAGCGGTGGGATCTGCATCGTCGACCGATGGGTACGCAGATCGACGGCATGAGCGTGATTGCGCGAACTGGCGAGCAGCCGCGGCAGGCCATGAGGAGCTGCGCCGACGCGACTCTCAGTAGCCGGAATCTGTTGCATCACGGGACGGTCGTTTCTGCCGTTGCGTCCTGCGTCGTCGCCGGGGTCGCAGCCTTGTGGGTTTTGCCCCAGTCGGCCTGCATCGGCCCGGCGAACAGCCAGATGGCGATTGCCAGCGGGACCGCAACCACGGCGGCGACTGTGGCGGTACGGCGCCGGGGGTCCTGCATCGGCCTCACGGCAAGTCGCCAGGCAATCGAACCGAGCACGAGTGCCGCGCACACTGCGTCGAGCAGTTGCATCCAGCCGTATCGGGTATCAGTGCCGGTGCCGAGTCCGTGAACGATGGCGATCGGCCAGCAGGCATAGGCCAACCAATGAACTCGCTTCCACAACGCGAAGCTGACACGTGGTCGCAGAAGGCTTGTCACGATGACGGCAATCAGGCAATCAGCAGCGAGTGCGCCGAGTCCGAGCCAGATCGGTCGGTACGTGCCGCCGAACGGCACGAGGGCGTCGATCCAACTGATCGACACGAAGGAATCGAGCACCGAGGTGGCGATATGGATCAAGAGGAAGACGATGACCAGCAGAGAAACGTTGCGGTGCATCAGTTGCACGACGAGCCGCGGGACTCGCGGCGTGCCCCACGACAGCAATGTTGGAATGCCGAGCACGAATGAAACCGTCAACAGCACAAGGCTGACGGCGCCACTCCCGCGCGACAGGTACCAGGTCGCCTGTCCTGCAGCGATCATCGAGCGCTCCGCAATCCGCTGACGGTGTCGGGTTCTGGCCATCCGTTGATGCGCACGACCTCGCCGTCGTGACCGACCAGTCGTGCTGGGTCGCCGTGTTCGCCGAGCATGCCGAGCGCATCATCACCGGACACGATGGCGGCAGTGGTCCAGATGTTCGCCTCGACACATGACGATGCCGCCACGCTCACCGTCCGCCATGGCGTCACTGCCGAGGAACCGGTCGAGGGATCGACGAGGTGGTGCAGCTTCGCTCCGCTGCGGGTCCATTGGCGAACCGTCGTCGACGAGGTCGCCAACCCACCGGACCACACGCAGACGGCTTCGTCGGCATCCGCGAACGGGGTCCGATGGGAATCGGCGACGCCGACGAGCCAGCCGTCTTCGGGTGGCTCGCCGCTGACGGCGATATCTCCGCCGAGGCTGACGAGTACGCCGGCGCAGATCGTTGCCGAGGCGCGGGCCGCAGCAAGGTCGGCGGCGAATGCCTTTGCAGTCGCACCGAGGTCGAGACTTACGGTGCTCGGGATCTTGACGCGGGAGCGCCGGACGTCGATCTCGACCGCCTGCCAACCCGGCACTCTGATGGCGCTCACGACAGCGGGTCCCGTCAGGGCGATCTCGGCGAACGTGCGGTCGTAGCCGAGAATCCGGATGGCATTGCCGATGGTCGGGTCGACGAGGCCGTTGGTTCTCCCCGCCGCATCGATCGCAACCTGCAGTGCTTCGATGAAGAGCGCGCTCACGTCGAGTGCTGTACCGGCTGCGGCGTTCACCCTCGACAGATCGCTATCGAGACGAAACCGGCTGCACGCCTGATCGATTTCGGAAACGACCTCGCGAACGATGTCAAGGGCGGTGTCGATGCCGGATTTCGCGGAGGTGGCGACGTAACACGTCGTTCCCAGCGCCCCGAACAGCGCACTGGACAGCTCGTCGTCCTCGCCGTCGTGGTGAACCTGCGCCATCGGGTACGAACGTGATGTCGTCGGAACGACGCTCACGAGCCACCGGACACGGGGGGTTTGGTTGTCCTCGGGCGCTTCGGCGCCGTCACGACAGCTGGCGGTTTCGTCGTGGTCGTCGTGGTCGTCGTGGTCACCTTGGGTATCGCAACGGTGGCGGTGGCGGTGGCGGTGGGTACGGTCGTCTTGGACTTCGAAGCGGGCTTCGAGCCGGCAGTGACGGTTGCGGCAGCAGGCGGCGTAGTGGCGGTGGTCGTGGCAGGAGCCGGCTGCTTCGCCGGCGCAGCGGTCGCCGCTTCGGTGGCGTCGCCGGCTGCGGCCGGATCGACCTCCGAGGAACCGGTTGCTGCATCAGTTGCGGTATTCGTCGCCGAGTCATCGACGGGAACGCTCGTCTTTTTCGAGGAGCCAGAATATGCGTGAGCTGCGACGGCCGAGAATCCGCCGGTCAGCAAGAGTCCGCCGATCAGCGTTGCTGAAGTGAGCCGGTTGACGCGACGAAGTCCGCTATCTCTCGTCGATCGTCCGTAGGTCGGTCGTCCGTGGCTTGGCATAGGGGTTTCCTCACTACTTTCGGGGGCAAAAGTCGGTTTGAGTGATTCCCAGTGTCGGTGTCAGCGGAAAGACTTTGATGTGCCTGCCGTATGAATCCGGTAAAAACCTCACAGCCGTTCGTTGAGGACGATCGCTGCAATCAGCCTTTGGCTGCCGACCAGGCTCGTCCCCATGACACGTTGACCTCCAACGGAACGCTGAGGTCCGCAGCATGGTGCATCGCCGACAGCGTCAGTTTTCCGACGCTTTCGACCTCGTCCGGGGGCACCTCGACGATGATCTCGTCGTGCACCTGGAGAATGATGCGGCTGGTGTACCCGTCGCGTTCGAGATCCTCGTCGAGTTGCACGAGCGCAACCTTGAAGATATCGGCGGCGAGACCCTGGATGCCGGCATTCATCGCCTGGCGCTCTCCTGCTTGCTTGATCCGGAAATTCGGGTTCGACAGTTCAGGGATCGGGCGGCGACGCCCGAAGAGCGTCTCGGTGTAGCCGCGAGCGCGAGCTTCTCTGACGGTGCCCTCCATGTAGGCCTTGACGCTCGGAAAGGCCTGGAAGTAGGCGTCGAGGATGACCTGCGCCTCGCCGGTCGGGATGTTCAGCCGCTGGCCGAGGCCGTAGGCCTCCATGCCGTACGCCAATCCGTATGAAACCATCTTCGCCTTCGAGCGCATCTCCAGCGTGACGTCGGCCGGTTCGACACCGAAGACCCTCGAGGCCGTCGCGTTGTGGATGTCCTGGCCGCTACTGAAGGCGGAGATCAGACCCGGGTCCTGGGCAAGATGGGCGATACAGCGCAATTCGATCTGGTTGTAGTCGGCGATCAACAGAGTGTTCGGCTCGGAGGCGACGAACGCCTTGCGGAACTGTCGGCCCTCCTCCGAGCGCACCGGGATGTTGTGCAGGTTCGGCTGATCAGAACTCAGACGACCGGTGCGGGCGACGGTCTGGTTGAACGTGGCGTGGATCCGGCCGTCGGCGTTGACCTCGTTGAGCAGCCCCTCGCCGTATGTCGAACGGAGCTTGTCGATCTCGCGGAACTGCATGAGCGGCTCGATGAATTCCGGCCACTGTTCAGCGAGTCGTTCGAGCGTTGCAGCGTCGGTCGAAAAGCCGGTCTTCGTCTTCTTCTGCGGTGCCAGGCCGCGCTCCTTGTAGAGGATCTCGCGCAGTTGGATCGGTGAGTTGACGTTGAACGGCCGTCCGGCGACGCCGTGCAGTACCTCCGTCAGCCGCTTTGCCTCGGCATTGAGCTTGTCGCTGAGCGCCTTCAGTTCCGGGCGGTCGACACCGATGCCGACGTACTCCATGCGCGCCAGGACCCGTACGAGGGGGTTTTCGATCTTGGCGTACAGATCGGCCATTCCCTGAGCCAGCAGCGCCTTCTCGATGGCCGGTGATAGACGGCTGACGGCCAACGCCTCGCGGCCGGCGCGGCGAGATTCGTCGAGGCCGGAATCACCGAAGTCGAGTTGCCCGACCGTTGTCGGATCGTCCGTCGGCATCGAGAACGGCGTGTACTTGTTGAGCAGGTCACCGATCGCGTAACGCGTTTCGGCCGGGTCGATGAGGTATGCGGCGATCGCCGTATCGAGGCCGAGTCCGCGCAGGTCGATGCCGAGGCCGAACAGCGAACGCATCAACGGCTTGGCGTTGTGGGCCCGAACCCTGACAGCGGCGAGCGCGACTGAGAGGGCGGGATCGGAAAGCATTCCGGCCGGGATCCAGGTGACACCGGCCGCATCGGGGTCGGTGACGACGGCAACACCGAGCAGTTCTGTCCTGCCTGGCTCTCCGACCCAGGACCCGGCGACGTCGGCGACATCCATGCGCTGCACGATCGAGGCGATGTCCGCCGCCGAGGTTGCAGGGGAAACCTCGGCTTCGAGCGTCTCACCGCTGGATGGGAGCGATCCCGCCGATGAAACGGCACCCGTCGATTTGAGGGCCTCGCTGAGACGATCGAAGAGGCTACGGAACTCGAGGAACTCGAACAGCCGTTTGACCTCCGCCATATCCGGAGTGAACTCGGCGATCCTTTCGTCGAACTCGATCGGGGCATCGTCGTGCAGCACCATCAGCTCGAAGTTCTTCCGGGCGAGCGCCTCGTTCTCGATCAGCGAAGCCTTCAGTTTCGGTGTCTGCTTGTCGACATTGGCAAAGATACCGTCGAGGCCGCCGAAGGCATTGATCAGCTTCGCAGCGGTCTTCTCGCCGACGCCAGGGACACCCGGGAGGTTGTCGCTGGTATCGCCGCGCAGTGCCGCGTATTGCGGATACATCGCCGGCGTCACTCCGGTCTTTTCGAGGATGCCGGCTTCGTCGTAGAGCGCATAGTCGCTGACGCCACGACGGTTGTAGAGCACGCGGACATGCGGGTCGCTCACCAACTGGTAGCTGTCGCGGTCACCCGTCACGATGATCACGTCGTCACCGCGGGCCACAACCTGCCTCGTCAGCGTGGCGATCAGATCGTCGGCCTCCCAACCGGACAGGTCGAGCGACGACATACCGAACGCCGTGAGCACCTCGCGGACGAGACCCATCTGCTGGCGCAGGATGTCCGGAGCCGCCTCGCGCTGCGCTTTGTATTCAGCGTGGGCGAGATGGCGGAACGTCGGCTCCGGGCGGTCGAAGGCGACGATGATGCCATCCGGCTGATGCTCTTTGAGCATGTAGATCAGCATCGACGTGAACCCGAAGACGGCGTTCGTGACCTGTCCACCGGCTGTCGCCATGTCCGTCGGCAACGCAAAGAAGGCGCGGTACGTCAACGAGTTGCCGTCGAGGATCATGATCTTCTTCGGGTTCGTCGACGTGGCGTCGACCGGTACCGCAATCCCGCCGCTCATCGCTTCGGCAACGGCTTCGGTGGCATCGTCCTGCAGTTCGTCGTCGAGCAGTTCGGCCGGATCGACAGCATCCTCGGAACTCAAGACGGCCTCAACTCGCCGTCGAGGACGCGTTGCGCAACATCCCGCATCGTCGTGCGCTCGCTCATCGCCGTGCGCTGGATGAACGAGAACGCCTCCTGCTCTTTGAGCCCGGCGTTGTCGATCAGCAGGCCTTTGGCGCGATCGATGATCTTGCGCGTCTCGAGTTGGCGTTCCAGGTGGTCGACCTCTCCGGTCAGATTCTGCAACTCGCGGAAGCGGCCGATGGCGACTTCGATCGCCGGGATCAGATCACTTTTCTGGAACGGCTTGACGAGGAAGGCAAGTGCACCGGCGTCACGCGCCTGTTCGACGACCTCGCGCTGGCTGAAGGCAGTGAGGATCAGGACACCGCAGAGCCGTTCCTCGTTCACCAGTCTGGCGACTTCGAGACCATCCATGCCGGGCATCTTGATATCGAGGATCGCCAGGTCTGGACGCAGTTGACGGATCATCTCGATCGCTTTGTCGCCACGACCTGTCTCTCCGACGACGTCGTATTCCTCTTCCTCGAGGGTCTCTTTGAGGTCCAGGCGAATGATCGCCTCATCTTCGGCGATGACAACACGGATGCTCATTGGCGTCCCTTCTCGGTTCAGTTGGAGGGGCGGCTTTTGGCAGCCAGTTGGTCCAGCAGTTCGTCCTGGCGTCGTTCGACGTCAGCAATCGTTTCGATGATCTT
>JAYTOR010000087.1:0-17193 GCA_043747685.1 Actinomycetota bacterium | reverse complement strand
TTGGAGAGTTTGAGCACGACACCGACGCCGATGGTGTCGAGGTTCGTGTAGATGAAACCGCCGCCGTTGACCTCGCCGGTGCAGCCGATGATCTCGATGTCGACGCCTTCCCGACCGCGTACGCCGAAACGCTCGTTGATGACGTCCGTCGGTAGCGCAATCGTCTCTTTGACCCCGAGTGTGAAGCTGCTCGCGTCGACGTCACTGCGATAGAGCCCCGCCTCTTTCGCAAGGAAACTGTTGACTCCGTCGCAGGCAATGACGAGCCGAGCGGTGATGTCGCCGTCCGGCCGATCGGTCCGTACGCCGATGGTCTTGCCCTTACCGTCACGAAGGAGTCCGGTCACGGTCGTCGAGCAGACCAACTGCGCTCCGGCAGCTTCTGCCTTTCCGGCGAGCCAGAAGTCGAAGTCCGGCCGATAGGCGGTTGCGCCGTTGTACGGCGGCTTTCCCCAGGTATCGCTGCGATAGTCAATCGTCAACGATTGCGTCGGTGTCATCACCATCGTCTGGCGACGCGTGACCCAACGTTGGATCGGCGCCTCCTCCCACCAGTTGGGGATCAAGGCGTCGAGGATGCGCGGGTAGACAACTCCGCCGTACATGTTCTTCGACCCGGCGAAGGGGCCGCGCTCGACCAGCAGGACAGAGTGTCCGGCCTTGGCAAGCGACAGCGCAGCGCACGATCCGGCTGGCCCGGCGCCGACGACGACGACGTCGAAGTCCGTCGCGCTCATGAGCTGCCACCGGGTGTTGTGGCGAGGGGCGCTGGGAAGTCCGCAACGATCTTCGATACGTCCCTCGCGGTGATCTTCGGTCCGTCGTTCGCTGCAAGGTACATTCCAGACTGTGCTGCGATGTCCGAACCGTCGTTTGCCGCGAGCTTCGAGAGGAGTGCTGCGAGTTCGTCGAGGGTGGCATTGGCATCGGCGACAATGGCCAGATCGGCGAGTTGCATCATCGGGCAGTGCTCGTCGGTGTTGACACTGATGATGTGCTCAGGATGGCCGAGCCCGCTGGTGTGCTGCACGGCACCGCTGATTCCGAAGGCGATGTAGAGGTCGGGGTCGACGACGACGCCGGTCGTGCCGATCTGGCGTTCGTGTCCAACCCATCCGTGGTCGGTGATCACCCTGGTCGCCCCCATCGAGGCGTCGAGCAGCGAAGCAACGTTCCCCAACTGCCGGAACCGTTGCTCGTTGTTCAAACCGGCACCGCCTCCGAGAATGCGTGACGCCTCGCTCAAATCCATCGTTGCTGCGTCCGGCGGCAGTACCTCCAGCGACGTTGCGTCGACGTTCGGTGGACGATCGGTCGAGGTGCGGGTGCCGGACTCGCTCGTGGCCCGCTTGACCTGCTTCAGCCTCGGTGTCGCCTTCGTCGTCACCGTGCCGTTGCTGGTGTCAGTGATCGCGGCGATCGGTGTTGCGCCGCGCACGCCGGGGATCAACGTGGCGACGAACGGTCCATCGGACCACACCTGTTCGATGGCGGTGCCGCCGAGGCGGGCAAGGCGAACCCTGTTGGCGCGCACCTCGATGGCGCCGGCGAACAATGGCCAGCCGAGTTGCAGTGCGAGCAGCGGAGCAAGGTCGCGGCCGTCAGGGGAACCGGGAAGGATTACGGAACGCTGTTTCGTCGCCGTAAAGAAGACGCCGGCGACGACTGCGCTCAGCTCGTGCGGCTGATAGGCATGTTCGAGGTAGCGAACCGTCGGGACATAGGCCAGCAATTCATGGGCGACGGCGAGCGTGCCCGTGCCGACGACGAGTGCCTCTCCGGCCTCGCACGCAGCTTCGGCGGCGCCGATCGGCGCGACTCCGTTGCGGACGGGAATGATGGCGATCATGGCGATACGCAGGCTACGACTTTACGGCGATGGTCGTGCGTTCTCGGACGGCCCGGGACGCGCTGTCAGACGCTTGCGCCGGCGCGTTCACCTTCGACGACGGCGGCGTGGGCCCGCCGGGGTGCGACGCAGTCGCCGATCCGCTCGACACTGCAGCCCGCCGCTTTGAGGTCGAGATACAGCCATTCGACGGGGCTGGCGTGCGTCGCCAACACGACCCAGTCGGGTGTCCGCGTCACGTTCGTGCCGGTCGGGTGGTGCAGCAGGCTGAGGGTCACACCGTCCATCCCCATCGGCACGAGCTCGACAGTCTGGGTGATGCCTTTGGCGGACGCCCGCATCCACCAGTTCTCCATGTCGAGGGTGATGCCGAGGTCCTGGCCGACGACCATGCCGTTGGTGATCACCTCGACCGTGCAGCCTCGGTCTGCGAGTAGCTCGGCGACCGAGGTCGACTGATGGAAGCCGACCTCGTCGATCACGACGACGTCACCGAACGGATCGGCATCGCCTGTCAACACGTCACGAACATCGCAGACGTTGTGGGCCTCTGCCGCTGCCCACCACGGCCGCTGCGGTTCAGCACCCGTAGCAACGATCACATGGTCTGGCCGCTGCTCGTCGACGAACCCGGGCCATACACCGACGCCGTACTCGATCGCCACGCCGAGGCGCTTGCACTCGGTCAACTGGTTGCGGATCATGTCGCCGAACTCGGCACGATTCGGGACCGAGGCGGCGAGTCGGACCTGCCCACCAGCGTGTGGTTCCTTCTCGTAGACCGTCACCGAATGGCCGTTGCGCGCCGCGGCGATGGCCGCCTGGAGACCGGCCGGTCCTGCTCCGACCACCAGCACGCGCTTCGGCTTCGATGGCTTCTGGGTGATCGCCAGCGCAGCTGCGGATCGTTCGGCTTCGCGCCCCGTCCTCGGGTTCTCGATGCAACCGAGCCAGCGGTTGAGGCCCATCCGGCCGACGCACTCCTGGTTGCAGCTGAGGCACAGCCGGATGTCGTCGGTTGCCCCCGCACGGGCCTTGGCGGCAAAGTCAGCGTCGGCGATCTGTCCACGGACGATGCCGACGAGATCGCAGTGGCCCTCTGCCAGCGCCCGTTCTGCCTGCAGCGGATCCTTGAACCGCCCGACGCCCACGACCGGCAGTTCGACCGCCTTGCGCAGCGCTGACGGGATGAACATCGCGTAGTTCGGCGGGATGTGCATCGATGCCTCGATCATGAACAGACTCGCCGTGGCGACCCCGATCGAGGTGTTGATGTAGTCGACCTGGCCGCTCGCCTCGACGAGTTTGGCGATCTCCACGGCGTCGTCGATCGTCGTGCCACCCTCGATCAACTCGTCGCCGCAGATCCGCACGCCGAGCGCCATGCGGTTGCCGATGACCTTGCGAACGGCGGCGACGATCTGCAACATCAACGTCGTCCTGTTGACCAACGAACCGCCGTAGCTGTCCGTTCGTTTGTTGGTCGCCGGTGAGAGGAAGCCGCGCACGATCGAGGAGTGCGAGCACTGCAATTCGATACCGTCGAAGCCGCCCTCCGCACAGTGCTCGGCGACGAGCGCGTAGCCGGCGACGATCTCGCCGATCTCCGATTGCGTGACGGCCTTCGGAACTTCGCGGAAGAGTGGATCGGCGACGGCCGACGGTGCCCACACGGGCAGACGGGAGAACATCGAAGACGCCTGACCCCCGTTGTGGTTGATCTGCGCAAAGATCGGCACCCGGTGGCGGTGCACCGCATCGGTCATCGCCCGGTAGCCGGGGATGACGTCGCGGTGGAAGCCGTGGATCAGCTTCTCGTACGGCCAGTCGGTCGGATGTGTCGAGTGCTCCTCGGTGATGATCAGCCCGGCACCGCCTGCAGCCCGCGCCCCGTAGTAGGCGGCATGCTGCTCGGTCGGCTTGCCGTTGCGGGCGTAGTTCGTCAGGTGGGCGCTGAAGATGATGCGGTTACGTGTCGTGACCGGCCCGAGTTCGAGCGGTGTCCAGAGATACCGGTACGCCATGGAATCTCAAGCTACCCGGTCGCCAGGTCCGAAACTGAGTCCATCTATGCACCGCCGGCGGTGCAAATCGGTCCACAGAAGATCGGCAAGCGTGGGCCAGAAGGGCGTCAAGATTTGGCGTCGAGGTAGCGCTTGGAGACGTCGTCCCAGTTGATGATGTTCCAGATCGCGTCGACGTAGTCGGGGCGGACGTTGAGGTACTGCAGGTAGTAGGCGTGCTCCCAGGCGTCCAGCACGAGCAGCGGCGTGCCGCTCTGGCCGACGTTGCCCTGATGGTCGTAGACCTGCTCGATGTACAGACGCTCGCCGTATCCGTCATACGCCAGTGCGCCCCAACCGGAACCCTGAACCGTCGTCGTCGCCTGGGTCAGGTGGGCCTTGAACCGCTCGAAGGAACCGAAGTCACGTTCGATGGCGTCGCCGAGTTCGCCTGACGGCTCGCCGCCACCCTCGGGTGACAGGTTCTTCCAAAAGATCGAGTGCAACACGTGGCCCGAAAGGTTGAAAGCGAGCGTTCGCTGCAGGCCGACGATCGACGAGTAGTCGCCGGAGGTGCGCACAGCATCGAGTTTCTCGAGGGTCTCGTTGAGGCCCTTGACGTAGGTGGCGTGATGCTTGTCATGATGCAATTCGAGGACTTTTGCCGAGTAATGCGGCTCGAGTGCCGCGAGATCGTATGGAAGTTCGGGAAGGGTGTACATCGAAATCTCCTTGGGTTGGGTGAGAGCTGTTGAAGGGGGTGCTTCAACCGCCCTGTGGATTCCACTGTGCCATGTCATCGAGTAAATCGGCCAGAGCGCTGGCCGTCGTGACGGGGTTCACCAGACATACCCGATAACACGGCCGACTATTCCACGTCGTCGGAACGATCAGCGCCAGCCCCTCCTTGGCGCGCGTGATGGTCCACGATCGGTACCGCTCCAGATCCCACCCGTTGCACTCGAAGACGACGACGCTGAGGCTCGGATCGAGGAGCAGCGTGAAGCTCTCCGGCCGTTCACGGATCGCCTGCGCGAACGCTCGGGCCGTCGTCAGCGTCTGCTCGACGGCGGCCGTATAGGCGTTGGTTCCATACGTCGCCAAGGAGAACCACAGTGGCAGGCCGCGGGCGCGCCGGGACAGGTGATAGGCGAAGTCTGCAGGGTTCCACTCACCCCGATCCACCATGTCGAGGTACTCACCGTGCTGGGCGTGGGCGTCGGAGGCGATCGACGGATCGCGGTAGACGAGCGCCGCACAGTCGTACGGGGCGAACAGCCATTTGTGCGGATCGACGCCGAAACTGTCCGACCGTTCGAATCCCTTGAGCAGAGGCCCTACCGATGGCGCGCAGAGTACGGCACCGCCGTAGGCCCCGTCGACATGCAACCACAGACCGTGCGTTTGGCACACGTCGGCGATGCCGTCGAAGTCGTCGACTGCGCCGACATTGGTGGTGCCGAGCGTCGCGCACACGGCGAACAGACCATCGAGCCCTTCGGGATCGCTCGCCAGCGCTTCGGCGAGCGCAGCTCCGGTCATCCGCCCGATTTCGTCTGCCTGCACGCTGACGATGTCGACATCCATGACCCGCGCAGCGGCTCTGACCGAGGAGTGCACCTGGGTGGTGGCGGCGAACTTCCACCGGGCAGGGGGTGGCCCGGTCCGCCGGGTGCGAGCGCGGTGCCGGGCGGTGACGAGTGCGCTGAGGTTGCCGCTCGACCCACCGGAGACGAAGCATCCACCGGCGCCACCCGGATATCCGGCGAGACCGGCCAGCCATTGCAGTGCCTGATTCTCGGCGGCGATCGCTCCAGCTCCAGCCTCCCACGTGCCTGCGAAGATGGCGCTGACACTGACCACCATGTCGAAGAGCATCGAGGCGTCACTCGGTGCCGTCGGCACGTAGGCGAGGTCCATCGCATTGTCCATCGGGCGGCACGCCGGCAGCAGGACTTCGTCGAACAATGCGAGTGCAGCGTCTCCACCGATGCCGTCGGCGCAGATCGCGCCGGTCAGTTCACGTGCCAATACCGGTGCCGGCCTCGCCCCCCAACGCGGATCCATCGGCTGGTGGATGCGTTCGAGGGCGTAGGCGACGACCCGCTCCGTGAGTCGCTCGCTGCGTTCGTCCCGGATGTGCATCGCGGCCCCCTTTGATTTTCGACGATGGCTCGACGATGGCTCGACGATGGCTCGAAGATCGCTCGAACGTTTGGACCCTAACGATACTCAACGCTGCAGGGCACGGACTCAGTTTGCGGCGACGGTGTCGAGGCTGTTGGCGGCGCGGCGACCTTCGAGGACGGCTTCGAGGATCGTCCGGGGGGCGACGCAATCGCCGGCGGCGATATCGGCACCGGGGATCGGCGGCGCCGGAAGCCGGAAGCCGCAGTCGATCAGCGCGACGCACGGAATGTTCCGCTGCTCGCCCGTGAAACGATCCTCGACGACGACGTGGTCAGCAGCGACGTGGCGCAGAATCGTCCGTCGCTCGATGCACACGCCAGCCTGTTGCAGACGGGCGTTCGCAGGTGCGAGGTCGCCGCTGCGCGACAGTTCGTTGCCGGAGATCTGATCCTGCGTCAACAAGCTCGCGCGGCTGCCGAAATGTTCAGCCATCGCCACGGCGATCGGCCCGCCAATCGGATCGAACAGTACGACAGGCCCGTCTCCGGGGATCGTGACGACGCCTGAACGCACGTCGGCGATGTCGACGATGTTCGCGTGTTCGTCGCTCGTGAAGGGGCGCGCTCCTCGCACCGAGCCGGTGGCCTGCAGCAAAATCTGGCGACCCTCAACCTTGGCGGCATCCGCACCCTTGAAACCACCTGCCGTGCCGGCGTGTGAGCTCGTTGCCATTGCCGGCTTGGTCGCTGTCGGTCGTGCGTCGATGCGCGTGCCGAGTGTGACGCCCACGCCGAGACGGCTGACTTCGGCTGCCAACCAGTCCATGAACGGAGTGACGTTGGCGATGTAGGCGGCGTTCCCACCGACGTGACCTGCTGCTTCGACGAGTTGCACGCGATGGCCCTTGACAGCGGCGACTCGTGCTGCTTCCAGTCCTGCTGGGCCTCCGCCGACGACGAGCACATCTCGCCGGTGCTGTGTCGGCAGGTACCAGTCCGGATCAGAGGATTCGTGGCCGGTCGACGGCTCGACGACGCAGGTGATGATCGGGTTGCGGGCATCGCGTGCCTGGCAGGTCTGGTTGCAGCGGATGCACGGCCTGATCCGTTCGGCGTGACCTGCTCGAAGTTTGGCGACGAGTTGTGGGTCCGCGAGCTGCGCCCGCGTCATCTCGACCCCGTCGCAGACGCCATCGTTCACGGCCCACTCTGCCTGTCCGCTGTCGACGACCGATCCTTGCAGGAATACGACGATCGAGGGGTCGAGCGACGACCTGATGGAGCGACACAGGTCGATGTTGAATCCGGGCGGCTCGTGGAAATCCGGGCGGGTCTTCTCGACCGTGTAGATCGAACCCCTGACGACGGTGAGGTAGTCGATGTGTTCGGAGAGTGTGACGGTGATCTCCGGTGCCATCTCCGGCGTGATGCCGGCCCATGGTGCCAGTTCATCACATGACAAACGCAGCCCGACGACACGGTCGGCACCGACCGCGGCTCGCACTCCGGAGAGTATTTCGGTGGCGAATTTCAGTCGGTCAGATCCCCACTCGTCGGTGCGCTGATTCGTCAATCCTGAGAGGAATTGACGTATGAGGCTGTGCTGGCCGGCGTTGATCTCGACACCGTCGCACCCCGCGGCGATCGCCGTTCTGGCAGCGGTGACGAAGCCGGCGATCACGGCGCGGATGTCGTCGACCTCCATCGACTTCGGGACCTCGCGGGTGTTGACCTCGGCGACCCGTGACGGCGCCAAGAGGGGGGACTGGCTGTAGGCACTCGATCCCTGCCCGCCGCTATGACCGAGGGCGGCGATGACGAGCGAACCGTCGCGATGGCAGGCATCGGCGATCGGTTTCCAGCCGGCGAGACAGTTCGCTGCAAGCGGTGCGCGTTCGTATGGCCAATCGGAGGGATGGACACTGGCCTCCTCGGTGACGATGATGCCGCAACCGCCTGCAGACCTGGCGCGATAGAAGGCGAGATGACGAGCGGTGAAGGCCCGGTCGTCGTCGGCGAGGTTGGTGACGATCGGCCCGAACATCACCCGATTCGGAGCTGTCGCTGTTCCGATGGTCAACGGTTCGAGCACACGCACAACGCAGATCATCGCCGATCAGGGGCGGTCGGTGGAAACTCGGCGCAGGACGTGACGGTGGAACCGCTGCGGAGCTCTCGCTAACGTCAGCCTTTCACACCAGTTCGGAGGGTGTTCCTTGCCTGATCTTTTCGCTCCCATGACACTCGCCCACGGACCGGCGATGAAGTCGCGCTTTGCGCTCGCACCGCTGACCAACCAGCAGAGCAACCCGGACGGCACCTTGTCGGACGACGAGTTCAGATGGCTGACCTATCGGGCCAAGGGCGGCTTTGCGCTGACCATGACCTGCGCCGCGCACGTGCAGCGGATTGGCCAGGGGTTCAGCGGCCAACTCGGGATATTCGGCGACGAGCACCTCACTGGGCTGACCCGGCTCGCAGCCGAGATCAAACGCAACGACTCCGTTGCCGTTGTCCAACTGCACCACGCCGGGATGCGTAGCCCGAAGGATCTGATCGGCCAGGCGCCTGTTGCGCCGTCGCACGACGAGGCGACCGGTTCGCGAGGGCTGTCGACAGCCGAGGTCGAACAGCTGGCAGAGGACTTCATCGTTGCCGCGCTGCGAGCCGAGCAGGCGGGCTTCGACGGTGTCGAGATCCACGGGGCACACTCCTACATCCTCTGTCAGTTCCTGACCGAGGGGCTGAATCGCCGCGACGATCGCTATGGCGGATCCGCAGAGAATCGCGCCCGCCTGCTCAACGACATCATCCACGGCATCCGCGCTCGTTGCCGACCCGATTTCAGTCTCGGCCTGCGCCTGTCGCCCGAGCGGTTCGGGCTGAAGCTGATGGAGATCCGCGAGTTGGCGCGCCAGGTATTGGCGGAGGGCGCGATCGACTACCTCGACCTGTCACTGTGGGACTATTCCAAGCTGCCGGTCGACGAGGCCTACCAGGACCGCACCCTGATGGCATGGTTCACCGACCTGCCGCGTGGGGACGTCCGCCTGGGGTGCGCCGGCAAGATCATGACACCGGACGACGCGCTGGCCTGCCTGCAACGCGGCATCGATTTCGTGCTCCTCGGCCGAGCCGCAATCCTGCACCACGATTATCCGCAGAGGCTTGCGGCCGATCCGGGATTCACCCACATCGCCACCCCGGTCAGTGCCGACCACCTACGAGCCGAGGGCCTCGGACCGGCGTTCGTGAAGTACATGCAGACCTGGCAGGGCTTCGTGGCCGAGCCTGAGTCCGCACTCGCCTGAGTCGTTGTGCGTGCCGACTGCCGGTCGAGTTCAAGGCGTGGTTCTGACCTAGTTCTTGCCGATGACCTTCGTGCCGATGAAGATCAGCGTGACGATGCCGACGACGATGCGGTAGTAGCCGAACAGCGACAGGTCGTGGCGGTTGAGGTAGCCGACCATCCATTTCACGGCAGCGACGGCAGCGACGGCGGCGACGAGGATGCCGATCAGTGGCGTCCCGATGCCATAGACCTGATGGACAGTGCTGCCGTTCTTCAGCAGTTCGTATCCCGTCGCGGCCGTCAAGGTCAGTAGGCCGAGCAGGAAGCTGAACTCGACCGCCGCCGACAGGGACAGCCCGACGAGCAGTGCCGCGAGGATGGTAACGAGGCTGCGGCTCGTGCCTGGCCACAGAGCCAGGATCTGCGCACCCCCGATGATCGCCGCCTGCTTGATGGTGATCGACTCGAGCGTTGCACCCTTTCCGTCACGGTGCGTCGGCCCGAACCAGCGGATGAAGGCAAAGATCACGGCGCCACCGACGAGCCACGCTTCGGCAACGGGGAGCGGCTTGAGTAGATGACCGGTGATCGAGTGCTCGAGCGCTTTGCCGAAGACCGCAGCGGGAATGAAGGCGATCACCAAACCGATCAACAGTTGTCGTCCGCCTGCGCTCTTGCCGAGCAGACCCTGGACGATTTCGACGATCCGCTTCCAGAAGATGACCAGCACCGCCAGAATGGCACCGAGCTGGATGATCACGGTGTAGGAGTCGACGGCATCCTTCGACTGCTGATCGAGTCCCTCTTTGGGGACGACCTTGAGCAACCGTTCGACGACGATCAGGTGACCGGTGGAACTGACGGGGAGGTATTCGGTAATGCCCTCGACGAGGCCGAGGACGACGGCGTCACCTGCTGAGAGTCGACCGGCTGCCGGCTTCGCCGACGTGCCAGTCGCTGTGCTCGCTGTTGCGGCGCCGGCCGCCGTCGCCGCCGCAGATTTCGTTGTCGGCGTTGTCGGCGTTGTCGGCGAGGCATCGGCGCGCACTACGCCGAGGAAGAAGACGATGGCGACCAACGGCAGGAGGTACAGGCGACGGTGGGGGCTGGTTGGCACACGGGGAGCCTAGATGACGTCTCGTGGGCCGGACCCGTCTCCTCGAACTTTCACCGATTTCCAACTTCCGAAATTACTGCTTGCCATTCCGTACGTAGCGATATATCGTTACACATCGAGACATGGCAATGAGCCAGACGTTCAACAAGGAGAAAGACACATGAGACGACGATTTGAAGATCGCCAACACGGCAGCGAAGACATTGCCGAATTCGAAGGGCGCGGCCAGGGGCCCGGTCATGGCCGCAGCCATCGCCACCGCCCAGGTCCGCCGTGGGGTCGTTTCGACGGCCCGCCGCCGTGGGCAGGCCCACGGATGAAGCGCGGAGATATCCGCACCATTCTGCTGATCGCTCTCACCGACGGTCCGGCCCACGGCTACGAGCTGATGACCCGGATGGCCGACAAGAGCGGCGGCCGGTGGAAGCCGAGCCCCGGCAGCGTCTATCCAGGCCTGCAGGCGCTCGAGGATGAAGGGCTCGTTAGCAGCAACGAGGTCGACGGTAAGAAGGTCTATGAACTGACCGAAGCCGGCCAGACCGAAGCGGCGGCGCGCGCAGAGCGTTCCGATGGTCCGGCCTGGGCTACGGGCGCAGACGGTTCACCGGATGCCAAACTCCGTGGTGCCGTCTTCCAGCTGTTCGGAGCAGTACGCCAGGCGGCAGGCTCGTTGCCGCCGGAGAAGGTTGCAGAAGTCGAGGCGTTGATCACCGAAACCCGTCGGAAGATCTACGAGCTCCTCGCCCAAGCATGAACCTCGACTGCAGGTCGACGGTGGCGACGCGGTAACCCTCATCACCACCGCCCTGCACCGTTTGTTCGCTGGACACCCATGATCCGGGCCCAACGAACGAACTCGGTTCGGTAGGTTCGTCTGATGTTGCGCAGGTTGGGTAAGGAGTCGGGGTGAGTCGAATGATCATCTGGTTTCGAAGGGATCTTCGGCTCGCGGACAACGAGGCGTTGAGCGCTGCTGCGGCGGCAGTTGACGGCGACGAGGTCGTCGGGCTGTTCGTGCTCGATCCGGCGTTGCTCGGTGCCGACTCGAAGCGGGCGCGATTCCTGCTCGGCTCACTCGCCGCCTTGAACGAGGAGATGGACGGCAATCTGTGGGTGCTGTCGGGCAAACCAGGCGAGGTCGTTCCTGCCTTGGCGACACGGCTGGAAATTTCGGACGTTTTCGTCACCGAGGACTTCGCCCCGTTCGGTGTGCGACGCGACGCCGAGGTTGCGTCCCGACTCGACCAGATCGGTACTCGGCTCCGCCCTGTCGGGTCGTCGTATGCCGTTGCGCCGGGGACAATTCTCAATGGCTCCGGTTCGAACTACAAGGTGTTCACGCCGTTCTCGCGAGCCTGGGAGCAACACGGGTGGGAGACGCCGATCCCCCAGCCCATCGTGAAATGGACGCAACCGGAACGTCGGCCAGACGAGCCGTACACGGCTTCCGAGTTGCCGGAATGGGCCAAACCGGGGGAGAGGGCAGCGCTCGAGGCACTCGACCGCTTTGTCGATGAACGCCTTGCGGGATATGGGAACCATCGCAACGAGCCGGGACTCGACGCCACGAGCAGACTCTCCCCTCACCTCCGATTCGGAACGATCCACCCGCGCACGATTCTCGCACGGCTCGGCCAGTCGCAGAGCCATGAACGCTTTCGCACCGAGGTCGCATGGCGTGAGTTCTACGCCGACGTGTTGTTCCACCAGCCGAAGAGCGCGTGGGAAACGATGCAGCCGAAGATGCGCACGATGCTCTGCGACACGGATGCCTCCGCCCGCAAACGTTTCGATCGATGGGCTCGCGGTGAGACCGGTTTTCCGCTCGTCGACGCCGGCCTGCGCCAACTGCTTGCAGAGGGTTTCATGCACAACCGGGTGCGGATGGTCGTCGCCAGCTTCCTCATCAAGGACCTCCACCTGCCGTGGCAATGGGGGGCGCAGCATTTCCGCGAGAAGCTCATCGACTTCGATCTCGCCTCGAACAACCACGGATGGCAGTGGGTCGCCGGCACCGGGACCGACGCCGCTCCGTACTACCGCATCTTCAACCCGTCGGCGCAACGGGACAAGTTCGACCCGGACGGGACGTATGTGGATCGTTGGCGAGGAGACGGCTACGGCGAACCGATGGTCGACCATGCGGTCGAACGTGCCGAAGCGCTGAGACGACTCAGCGAAATCTGATCCGCACGCTGCGAGGGGTGGGCGACCGGCGCGAGGCATTTGTGCAGTTGAGCCATCCATAAGCAGTTCTGTGGACCGATTTGCACCGCCGGCGGTGCGCCAGTGGACTCAGTTTCTGGTCTGCGCGGTGCGGGTGTGCGCGGTGCGGGTGCGGAGGACCTCGGCGACCGACCATGCTTGGAAGGGACAACCGGTGGCGCCGTGTGGTGCGTCGCCGTCTGCCGTCTCCGATATCGAACCGAGACCATATTCGCCGAGGTGTAGATCGAGGCTGTCGAACAGTGGCAGTTCGTTGCCGGTGACGATGGCGGCGTCGGCGAACGGGCCGATCAGCCACGGCCAGACCGTTCCCTGGTGGTACGCAGCGTCTCGTGCGTGGGAATCGCCGCGATGGAGGCCTCGGTAGGCAGGATCGGCTGGACTGAGCGAACGCATCCCCAAGGTCGTCGACAACTGCTCGCAGCAGACGTCGAACGTCGATGCCGGAGCGCCTGGTCCCAGGGGTAACGAGAGTGCCAGCAGTTGGTTCGGGCGGATCGTCGGGTCGTTGCCGTTCGGGCCGTCGACGACGTCGAACAGGCCGAGGCCGTCGTGGCGGACGAAGCGACTGGCGAACGATGCCGTTGCTGTCGCCGACAGTCCGTCGAGGCGGTCACTCGATCGGCCCAATTGCTGCTGTAGCGAGGCAACTGTTCGCAGCCCGTTGATCCATAGAGCGTTGATCTCCACAGCCTTGCCTCTCCGTGCAGTGACCGGATTGCCGTCGATGCGCGCGTCCATCCACGTCAACGCCACCGCTTCGGCTCCTTGACGCAACAGTCCGTCTGTCGGATCGACGGAAATTCCGTAACGCGTCCCTTCGAGGTGATGATCGACGATGTCCGACAGCCGATCGACGAGTTCCGCAGCGAGCTCGAGGTCACCGGTCACGGCAACATGACGGCCGACGGCGTGCAGGAACCACAGTGTCCCGTCGGCAGTGTTGTACTCCAGCGTGCCTGTATCGGCGGTGTTCGCCAGCATCCCCTCCGAGACCGTCTGCGCAGCAGCCGTCAGCAGCAAGCGGCCCTCAGCGGCCCGACCGGTCGTGAGGAAGAGGCCCTCGTACGACGTCATCGTGTCGCGCGACCATGCCCCGAACCACGGATATCCGGCGACGACCGCCGGAGCCGGACCACCGACGATGAACTGATCTGCCGCCAACACGAGGTGGGCGTCGACTTCGTCCGTCGTTCGGGCAGTGGCGACGAGTTCGCCCGCTCGCCGACGAGCCGCTGCGACGATCGAGCCGGCCGCAGTTCGATCGATGGACGGCACACCGGTGGAGGCTGTGCAGCCGAATCGCGCATCGGCGGGTTGTACGTTGCCAGGTCGCAGGGCACCGGGTTGCGGATCGTCGGATCGAAGAGCGCGGAACTGCATATCGGCCGAGGCGACGATGTCGAGCGAATCACCTGGAGCCAGTGAGGCGCTGAAAACGCCTGCTGCCCACAGGTCCTCGTCGGCAGGCAGGCCGCGGCCGGCCTCCTCACGCAGGTGTGCGTTGCGATACCACTCACCGCCCGGCCGCCAGCCCGGTCCGGCGAGGCGATAGTGACCCTCGAAGACGAAGCCATCGGTCACCGGGGTGACAGTGGGGTCACCATTGGCATGACGTTCGCCGTGCGCGTCGCGCCACGTGCACAGCGGCGTGACTTCCAGCCGCACTGAGCCGGCGGCGGCGATCAGGCGATGTGTCACCGCGACTGTCGGGCTGCCGTGGACCATGGCGACCTCTCGCTGCAGCACGACCCCGCCGAATCGCCACGTCCACCGGGGCACGCCGTCGATCAGGTCGAATCGTGCGAGCAGTTCGTTGCCACGTGGGTCCACCGTCCCGCCGGCCCATTCGTGCGTCGCCAATCGGACGCGCCGATCGCCGATGATGACGACGGCGTCCAGTGCCGCAAGGCCGACTTGGCGAGCGGCACCGTTTGCCGAGGCGACGACGAGCAGCGCGTGGTAGCGACGGGTGCGAAGCCCGGCGACCGTTCCCATCGCGTACCCGCCGAGGCCGTCGGCGATCAACCATTCCCGGCTGGCGCTCTCGTCGAGCGATCCGCACACCTGCGGCCCGAAGCTGATGATCGTCATCGGTCCGGTCTACTCCTCTGGCACCTCGGGGGTCTCGTCGGCCTCGTGTTCCGGAGAACGAATCACATCGACCTGTGGGGATTGAATATCGATCGAGGTGGGCTCGATCGAGGTGGGCTCGATCTCGTGGCCCTCGACGTCGATGATGCCACCGGCGTCGACCGAAGATGATTCCGGTTCGCCGGTCCTCGGGTCGATGTCGCCTCGGTCGTCGACGGCGAGCACGTACGACGGGGCCCAACGATCGATCGCTTCGATCGTCTCCGTCGTCATGTGCTCCGGCAGACCTCGAACGCCGTGTGCATACCGGGTCCATGCCTTGAGGATCATCGGAAGGAGGATCATCTGGATGGTCGGCAGTTCGACCTTGTTGACGTACCAGTCGCCGAGCAGAATGTCGACCGTGAGCGGGCTGACGCGCAACGCGTCGCCGCCGACGTAGTCATGGGCGAACCACATCAGCGGCTGGACCACGGCGCGTAGCGTCTCGTCCGGCAGCTCGAGCCCGGTCGCAAACGAGGACTGCACGAAGTCATCGATGACTGCGGCGGCGTCGGCATCGCTGATCGGCTCGGTGTCGTAGGCGGTACCGCCTTCTGGCAGTAGCGAAATCATCCATTCGATGACGGATCGGGCGGCAGGCCACGACTCGGTGGGCTCGATCCCTTCGGTCAGTTCACCCCGGGCGATCGCCGCGCTGATCCGCGCCTTGGCGTCGGCGGCCGACGTTGCTTCGATCGTCACGTCCTGCGCCGGCATCTCCGAGAACCGCAATCGCAACCCTTCCGGGGAGTCCGGCAGCAGGAACGCGTCCTTCACGGCCGATCCGATGTTGTGATCGATGTAGACCACGGCGCTCATCATCTCCCCGCTCGGCCAGTGCACCCCGACGAGGTAGTCGTCTCCGTCGTTGTACGGATGGGCCATCTTCATGACGTCGTAGGCTTCGGCGTCCGCCATTGCGCCGATCCACGGTGGCATGTGCGCCGGCAGTTTGGCGGTGGCGACATCGTCACGGATATGGGCCGCAAGGTGCTCGTCCGGGACGAGCTCGCCGATCACAGCGGTCACCGCGGCGAGACCTGGTGAGGCGTGCAGGAAACTGTGGATCGTCTCCAGCAGCACCGGACGATTCTCCGTTTCCTCGGCGGTGTCCAACGGGCGGGGCATGCAGAGCTCGATGATTCCCGAGGCCATCGCCATCAGCGAGATCGGCGACGTGTCGCGCAACGCCCGTCTGGCGTCATCGACGAGGTTGGGTCCGTGGTGCTGATGCCCCCGGCCCTTCGTGTTCGCCGGCTGCGTCCCCTTGGGGGTCGTCCGTCCTCCCTTTTTGTGCCGAGAAGCTCTAGCCATGCCGGCGACGCTATCGAGCGATGACCGTTCGAGGGCTACGTGAGGTTCTTCGCGAGGCGCAGGGTCGACAGTTTGTCCGGCTGCGCGAGACCGGCCATGGCGACGTCGTAGTCGGGAAGTTCGTAGACCTCGCCGTCGTCGGTGATCATCAGGAAGCGGTCGAACTGTGACAGGAAGGTACGGTCGTGGCTGACGGCGACAACCGTTCCCTGAAAGCCGTCGAGCGCTTTTTCGAGTGCCTCTGACGACTCGACATCGAGGTTGTCCGTCGGCTCGTCGAGCAGCAGCACGTTGTGGCCCTCGAGTTCCAGGCACATGATTTCGAGGCGTGCCTTCTGCCCGCCCGACAGCGTCTGGAACTCCTGGCGGGCGGCTCCAGCGAGGCCGTAGCGTGCCAGCGCCTTCATCGATTTCTCGTCGTCGAACAGTCGCTCGCGGGCGATGTCCATGCATTCCCTGCCGATGAAATCCGCCCGGTCGTTGATCTGCGTGAAGACGCCGATCGAGGTGCGAGGACCGTAGCTGATCGTGCCGGTGTCGGGTTCGTCCGTTCCGGCAAGGGCGCCGAGCAAATGGCTCTTGCCGGTGCCATTGGGGCCGATCAGGCCGAGTCGTTCGCCGAAGTAGACCTCGTCGGAGAATGGCAGGAAGAGGTCACCGATCGACACCTTCTCCAACTTGGCGACGCGTCTTGCCGAGTCGGCGCCGCGTAGCTTGACGTGGATCTGTTGGTCTGGGACCGGAGGTGGCGGAGGCCCGGCGGCGACGAACTTCTCCCAGCGCGTTTCTGCGGCATTGGCCTTGGTGGCGTTCTTGAAGTTCTGCGCAGCGCGCTGCTTCATGATCTTCATGTGCTGATACAGGCGGCGTTCCTCGTCGTGCCACCGCTTGACAGCATCGCCGAGCAGTTCCTGGCGTCTGGCGCGCGCCTCTGGGAACGTCGCGTACGAACCGCCGTGAACCCAGCAGCCGGATCCTTCGACGGCGATGATCTTCGTCGCCACCTTGCCGAGCAGCGTGCGGTCGTGGCTGACCATCAGGATCGTCGAACGGCTCGCCTTGATCTGCTCCTCGAGCCAGCCACGTGTCGGTATGTCGAGGTAATTGTCGGGCTCGTCGAGCAGTAG
>JAYTOR010000086.1:0-2029 GCA_043747685.1 Actinomycetota bacterium | reverse complement strand
CAGCAACACGCAGGAGACACCCCGATATGACCACTACTGAAACTGCGCTCAAGAGCGGCCGCGTCGTCGGTATCGCCGGCCCGGTCATCGACGTGGAGTTCCCACGCGGCTCGCTGCCGGAGATCAACCATGCCGTGTCGATGACGATCACCGTCGAGGGCACCGACATCGTCGTCCTCGCCGAAGTCGCCCAGCAACTCGGCAACGGTCGCGTCCGCGCCGTCTGCATGAAGCCGACCGACGGCCTCAAGCGCGGTACCCCGGTCTATAACCTCGGCCACGGAATCCAGGTGCCGGTCGGCGACAAGACGCTCGGCCACGTGTGGAACGCATGGGGCGAAGTTCTCGACGCCGAAGAGGGCTACGCCGACAATCTCGAGATGTGGGAGATCCACCGTGACGCCCCGGACTTCGACACGCTCGAGCCGCAGGCGAAGATGTTCGAGACCGGCATCAAGGTCATCGACCTGCTGACGCCGTACGTGCAGGGCGGCAAGATCGGCCTGTTCGGCGGTGCCGGTGTCGGCAAGACCGTGCTCATCACCGAGATGATCCGCCGGGTCGCCCAGAACCATGGTGGCGTGTCGGTGTTCGCCGGTGTCGGCGAGCGCACCCGTGAGGGCACCGACCTGCGCCTCGAGATGCAGGAGTCCGGCGTCTACGAAAAAGCAGCCCTCGTCTTCGGTCAGATGGACGAGCCCCCGGGCGTGCGCCTGCGCGTCGCCCTGTCGGCACTGACGATGGCCGAGTACTTCCGAGACGTGCAGAACCAGGACGTGCTGCTGTTCGTCGACAACATCTTCCGCTTCGTGCAGGCAGGTTCCGAGGTATCGACGCTGCTCGGTCGAATGCCGTCAGCGGTCGGTTACCAGCCGACGCTCGCCGACGAGATGGGTCAGCTGCAGGAGCGCATCACCTCGACCCGCGGCCGTTCGATCACCTCGCTGCAGGCCGTCTACGTGCCGGCGGACGACTACACCGACCCTGCCCCGTTCACGACCTTCACCCACCTCGACGCGACGACGGAACTGTCCCGCCAGGTTGCTGCGCTCGGCATCTATCCGGCCGTCGACCCGTTGGCGTCGACGTCGACGATCCTCTCGCCGGAAGTCGTCGGAGAGCGCCACTACAACGTCGCCCGCCGCGTGCAGGAGACGTTGCAGCGTTACAAGGAACTGCAGGACATCATCGCCATCCTCGGTCTCGACGAACTGTCGGAGGAGGACCGCTCGATCGTCGCCCGTGCCCGCAAGGTGCAGCGCTTCCTCAGCCAGCCGTTCTATGTCGCCGAGGTCTTCACCGGCGTGTCCGGCGAGACCGTCCCCGTCAAGGAGACCGTCGACAGTTTCGATGCCATCGTCAACGGCGAACTCGATGATGTGCCAGAGCAGGCGTTCCTCAACGTCGGCGGCGTCGATCAGGTGCTGGCCAAGGCCGCAGAGCTCGCCAAGTCGGTCGCGTAGTCGCAATGGCGAACTCATTTCACATCGAAGTGGTCTCACCGGAGAAGGTGCTCTTCTCGGGTGAGGCGACGATGGTGGTGACACGCACGCTCGACGGTGATATCGCCTTCATGGCGGGTCACGCCCCCGTGCTGGCGGCGCTCAAGGAGAACCACACCCGACTGCATCTCGTCGACGGAACCGTCGTGGACGTAGCCGTCCACGGTGGGTTCGTGCAGGTCAGCAAGGCCGGTGTTTCGATCCTCTCCGATGTCGCCGAGATGGCAGAGCACATCGACCTGCCGCGTGCACGGGCAGCCAAGGCGCGCATCGAAGCGCTCGCCGCCCATGAGTTGGACGCAGACTGCGAAGCGGCGCTGCGACGGGCGCATGCGCGGATGAGTGCCGCCGGCGGGCTCGATACCGGGCACTGAGTCGTCGGTGTTGCCGATGGAGACAAAACAGGAGATTCGCAAGCGGATGCGAGCCGTCCGCGCCGCTGTTGCGGATGTCAGCGCCCGCAGCGCTCGACTGTGGTCCGACGTCAGTGCCACCGAGGTGTACACGTCGGCCAAGACGGTAATGGT